>CAZZJJ010000326.1:0-1505 GCA_964654405.1 uncultured Treponemataceae bacterium | reverse complement strand
TAACAGAGACTTCTCCTGCCTGATGGGCTTTCAGCTGAACAATCGCAGAAGACAAAAGAATTGCCGGCTTTTTCATATGCTATGACATCCGGTTCGCCGCCGGTTGCCTCCATGGCTTCGAGTATCAGGAGCGCCGCGGCATTTTTCTGCAATCTTTCAGCAATCGAATCCCAATCCAAGCCCTGATGGCGTTTACTGTTGTCCATAAATCGTTTCGTGAGTGTTTCAATCAGCTTTTCATACATTGTATTTCTCCCCCTAGAGGCACAGATCCAGAAATCATCGAATCGAAACTGCGGAACCGACAGCTATGAGAATGGCAATGCCGACGTCCACAGCAGGCTGTTCGCCTTTTCGGTACAGCCCCTTTTTTCGGCCATCGGAGCCGATGAGCATTGTGTCGAAGCGTTCTCCTTCGCGCTCGAGGCTGTAGATGGTCCCGTTGGTAAGGATGGTTTCTTTGCTCATTATTCAAAAAGTATACTACATGGGTGGTAGCTAATCAAAAAAAATATAAGTCTGGAAATTACTCAGCCGGAATTCAGCATTCTGCAAAAGGCCAGTAAATCATCACGTTCATGGATCATTCTTCTCGACAGCCTTATTTCCCGCTGTTCCCCTTTGGCAAAGTATTTGCCATTGACAGCGGCCATGTCTAAAGCAAGAGACACGCATGTTCTCGCTCCTTCCTCTGCGGTTATGAAAAAAGGCTTGCATAATACCTTGATGACTGCATCATACCACTGCCCTGTATACATGATTGAAGTATCAACAATGCCGGGGTGAACTGCGTTGACTCTGAAATCGCATAACTCTTTATCCTCGGCAAGCCATTTGGTATACAAAAGAATCATTCTTTTTGACACAGCATAAGCTCTGAACCACCGATATCGGTTGATATGTTCAGTCTTGAACCAGCCGATTCGATAGATATTCGAAGTGAGATTGATGATTCGCTTTTCATGCAACTCATCGAAAAATGGCAGCAAGCCAGTTGTCAGAACATAGGTTCCAAAAAAATTAGTTCCGATATTTATTTCAAAGCCATCTTCGGTTTTATTGAATTCCTGTTTCGCAATCCCCGCATTGTTGATTAGAACATTGAGCGAACCAAACTGCCTTGAAAACCCATCGATAAATTCATGAATGGATGCTCTTGATGCGAGGTCCAGCTTGAGCACATGTATATCTGAGTTATTCGTATCTGCAATTATCTCGCTTCGCGCGATTTCCCCCGCGTCCGTATTTCTGCACGCCATAATAACCCTGCAGCCAGCGCGCGCGATCTCTTTTGCCGCTGCCTTTCCAAGCCCCCTATTGGCTCCCGTTATGATGACTGTCTTTCTATGAGAACTCATTTCGGCCTCACTGACAACACATCATAGTGTTCCTTCCTGACCCGGATGGTTCAGGAATTTTGCTGTAAATATTGATAAAAGTAATTTTCCCATTATGAACCTCGAAAATTCCGGCACACCGGTATTCACGTGTTATATTTTCTATTT
>CAZZJJ010000325.1:0-1506 GCA_964654405.1 uncultured Treponemataceae bacterium | reverse complement strand
TTGAGCTGTCCGAAGCCGTCTTCGGACTTCCCGTTAATGAAGATGTCATCTGGTACGCAATCAATAACGAACTGGCAAATGCCCGTGTCGGAACCGCTTGCACCAAGGACAGAAGTGAAGTACATGGCACTAACCGCAGACCGTACAGCCAGAAAGGCACCGGCCGCGCCCGCCATGGTGATACCAAATCCAACGTGTATGTTGGCGGCGGTATTTCATTCGGCCCGAAACCCAGGGATTATTCCTACATGATGCCGCGCAAGGCGAAGCAACTCGCCATGAAGACTATTCTGAGCATGAAGGCTCAGGACGGAACCCTCGCGGTCGTGGAAGATTTTACGGTTGAGACTGGTAAGACAAAAGACTTGCTGAAAAAACTTTCGGCGGTTTTGAATGTCAAGGAACCGGAACGCACGGTTCTCATCCTCAAAGATGACGATCCGATGCTCAAGCGTGCAGCAAGGAACCTTCACTGGCTTACCTATCTCTCATACAATAGGCTTAGGGCTCATGACCTCTTCTACGGCAGAAAAGTAGTTGTTCTTGAATCTGCCGCGAAGTTGCTCAATGAGATGTATGCTGGCTGATAAGGAGCGCCGAATATGGAATACAATTCGATTTTGATCGAGCCGGTGCTCTCCGAAAAGAGCAATCTCATGCGTGAGTCCGGCCAGTATGTGTTCAAGGTTGACTCTCGTGCTGATAAGCTCATGATTATGGAAGCGGTTGCCAAAATGTTCAACGTGCATCCAGTATCATGCAACATTATCAATGTCGCGTCCAAGCCCAAGCGGCTCCGCGGCAGGCCGGGCAGAACCGCAGAATGGAAAAAAGCGATCGTAAAGCTCCAGAAGGGCGAAACGATTCGAGTATTTGAAGGTGCGTAAGGAAGTAAGGGGAAACTATGGGTATTAGAACATTCAGGCCGATTACGCCGGGCCTGCGCCACCGGGTTCAGGTGGTGAATGATGAAATCACGACCAACAAGAGCAATCCCGAAAAATCCCTTACAAAGGGTAAGCCGAGCACTGGCGGTCGTGCATCCAACGGAAGAATTTCCGTTCGGCATCATGGCGGCGGACACAAACGCCTCTATCGCCAGATCGACTTCAAGCGTGACAAGTTCGGTATTCCTGGGAAGGTTACTTCCATCGAATACGATCCGAACCGCAGCGCGAACATTGCCCTGATTACCTATGCTGATGGTGAAAAACGCTATATCATCAGCCCCAAGGATCTGAAGGTGGGACAGACGATCATGTCCGGTCCTGCTGCTTCGCTTGAAGTAGGTAATGCACTGCCGCTGGAAAACATCCCAGCCGGTTTTACCGTGCACAATGTTGAATTGACCCTTGGTAAGGGCGGACAACTTGCCCGCTCCGCTGGCGCGAGCGCTCTGATTGCCGGTTACGAAGGCGACTATGTGGTTCTCAAGCTCCCGTCCGGCGAGCTGAGAATGGTGTTCAAGAAGTGCATTGCTACCATCGGTGCCGTAGGCAACGAGGA
>CAZZJJ010000324.1:0-1532 GCA_964654405.1 uncultured Treponemataceae bacterium | reverse complement strand
GCGATGTTTTTTCCGTGCCCTCCGATATTCGAAAAGAACGAATCGATGATCTGGCCAGGCGCTTCAGCCTTTCCGACGTTCTGACCACATCAATCGGAAGCATGAGCCGCGGCATGAAGCAGAAACTCTCCATTATCGCGAGCCTCATTCATGATCCGGAAAACTGGATTCTGGACGAACCCATGGTAGGCCTCGACCCGCAGGCTTCCTTCGAACTCAAGGAAATCATGCGGGAAAGAACCAAAGCGGGCAAGTGTGTGTTTTTTTCGACCCATGTCATGGAAGTTGCGGAAAAGGTCTGCGACCGGCTCGCTATCATCAATAAAGGCAAAATTATCTTTACCGGGAATCTGGATGACCTGCGCTTGCTGAAATCCGGCCAGCAAAACAGCCTGGAAGAGCTCTTCCTCTCCCTCGTCGATTCAACGAACGGAGTTTCATGATGAACAGCAGGCTCCTCAAACTGATTTCGCTCTATATCAAAAGCACTTTTGCCATTTCCCTTCCCGCAAAAGCCGAATGGAAAAAGCCAAAGGTTCTTTTCAAATGGATCGGTATTGCGGCTCTGACAATCCTTGTTATCGCCGATTTCAGCTTCATTTTTATCATGATGAATCTGTCGCTCTATGATGGGCTGAAGCCTGCGGGCATGCAGAGCATGATGCTGCTGAACGCAGCCACTACCTCGGCTGTTCTGGTTTTTGTGTTCGCGTTTCTGATGGCGCTTTCCATGTTTTCCATGGCGGGCATCGAATCCAGCTTTCTTGTGCTGCCCTTTTCCGCGCGCCAGCTTTTTGCCGCAAAAATCGCCCTGGTCTATGTTTCGGAAGTCATTCTGGGCGCTTTCATGCTCCTGGTCGCGATGGTGATTTACGGCATCAAGGAAAGCCCGCCATTCATGTTCTATGTCAACGGCCTCATTACTGCATTCGCACTGCCCCTTCTGCCTGCCGCCATTGCGTACGCGATTCTTGTCCCGCTGATGAACACATCAAAAAAATTCAGGAACAAGAATTTTATCCTCTATGTCGGCGGTTTTATGGGCATGGGTTTTGCCTTGCTTTTCAATCTCTATCTCCAGCGATCGATGGCGAATGTCGCCAACCCTGCCCAGCTGGCATTGATGACGGGGCCTGATTCTTTCATTTCCAAATTCGGACAGGCGTGGATTCCTTCCTGGCTCGCCTGGATATCCATGCGCAGATCAGACTCCCTGACAGGATTTCTGGCAGTCCTGGGAAACCTGGCTATCGGCTCAGCTGCTCTCGCCGCAGTCGTATTTCTATTCGGCAAAGCCTATGTCAGAAGCATCCAGGATTTCAGCGAGACCACCATCAGGAAGCGCAGACTCTCGCGAAAAGAACATGACAGTCTTTTCAGGGCTTCGCCGAGGCTTCTCTCCCTTATAAGGCGTGAATTCAGGCTGATGAACCGGGAGCCCATGTACCTGCTCAACGGTCCTTTTGTCATTCTGCTCATGCCGGCGATTCTTGCCATTGTTTTCATCGCGCAGAAAGATGCCTTGCGGGAAA
>CAZZJJ010000323.1:0-1533 GCA_964654405.1 uncultured Treponemataceae bacterium | reverse complement strand
ATGGTGTCAACGCCGACGCCGCCGCGGATTATATATTTCAGCTTCGGAGCCGCGTCGATCATGGCCTTATCCACCTTTGTCTTTGAGCGCACAATCAGAACTTCCGCTTCGGGAAGCTGTTTCAGATCGGTTGCTACATTCCCGAATGGGGCAAGCCGTCCGGGGAGATCCGGAGCAAAAGCGTCAGCCAAAAGAATAGTCATTCGTTCCTCCTGATATATCAATTATTCAAATATTGCAGTGATATTGGTTTCATCCTATCACGCCGGGCCAATCTGTCAAGCAATCCCGGCAATCTCGCGCCGAGCTTGGTCAGGGCTGAATTTTCCGCGCTTCCATATAGAAGCGTTTTTCAGGCGCTTCGCCCATGGAGAAGGTCTTTCGCGGCATGACACCGTCCGCGATAACCGTTCCAAAGAAGGATGTTTTATCCACCGGCGGCAAATACAGGCCGAAATTGCCCTGCTTTTGCGCAAGGGCAACCAGACTGCCTTCTCCATGGATGTAATCGATGCTGGTTTCCGGATGCGCCTTCAGATAGGCGTCCAGAATTTCCTGGATGGTGCCTGCGGCCAGCTTCGACTTCGGCTGTTCAAAAACCAGAACACCTGAGTCTGCGGCTGATACAAAGGCGATTGTCTGCGTCTTTCCTTCCTGCGGGGCGTCCGCGAGCTTAAATGCCTGCTCATGGCTTGCGGTTCTTCTGACAACCGCTCCGGCTTTTTCCATTGTGCCAATCAGTTCTGCTTCATTGGCTTTGAACAGAACCCGGTGAATCGGGTGGAAAGGCAGGCCCTCGTCATAGATATTGACCAGCTCAACCAGGGCGAAACGGGCAGGATGATTTTCAAGCAATTGCGCATTTTCAGGATGGTCAGGCAGGCCTGCCTGCAGATTTTTCTTGGTTTCTTCCCAGATGGCTTTGGCAGTCGCGAGGGAATGATTCCCATCCCCAACAGCGAAGAGCAGCACTTCATCCTGCTGATATTTATTTTTATAGGCAGAAGGATCGGCCAGTTTTTCCATCGCGGACAGGATTTTTTCAAGATACCGGGTATCGCTGACATGCCATCCGCGCAGATGTCCTGAATTTTCCATCAAATCGAAATCATACACCTTGGGCAGATACTGCCTGGAGGCGTACAGCGGCTCGATCACGGATTTTTCGGGATCATCGACAAGCAGCATGATGTGCGGCAATTCCAGGGCTGCGCCTCGACGGATATCCATGCGGGGCGGAAGCCGTTCGACAATGGTTCCTTCCGTGGGCCGAATCAGGCTTTTTGAGTCCTTGCCGTAGCGGTACTGCTCGAGGTCCACCGCGATCATCAAACCAACCCGCGGTTTTTCTTCGTACGGCGTGTGCCGCTCCACCAGCATGAAGCCTTCGGGCAATTCCGTGAAGTAATCTCGCTCCAGATAAGTTTTCATGGAAGCGCGGATTGCTGCGATCCGCTCGTTTTTGTCGCTGTCCTCCAGATAGCATTCCGGGAAGATGAGATTGAGGGTTGAGGGCTTGTCGCCAACGGTTCT
>CAZZJJ010000322.1:0-1538 GCA_964654405.1 uncultured Treponemataceae bacterium | reverse complement strand
GCTTCTTTCAGCTGGGACATCATGTTGGTATACATTCCGCCGGGAATTTGCGCGTGCTGGACGATTTTGTCCGGTTCTGGATAATTGAAAGCTGCCTCGATCTTTCTGCACAGCTCAAGTGCTTTGGAGTATTTCTTGCCGACTGTCGCTTCAAGCGCGTCATCAAAAAGCAGATTGAGGTCTTGGCTGATTGCTGTCTTGGAAAGATCCAGCACCGGCGGGAGCTTTTTATACTGGTCATAGGCCGCAAGCTGTTTCCGTGCTTCCCTGAGGTGTGCGTCTATTTTGGCGACTGCGGCGTTGTCCACACCGGTATCAAGACCGAGTTTGTCGGCGAAAATCCGGATTATTTCATAAGCAGGAGCTGCCGGTCCGCCTGAAAATGACAGAATAGCGGTGTCGACAATGTCAACGCCGTTGACCATCGCGGCGAGCAGGCTTGCGACACCATAGCCCGGCGTACAGTGCGTATGCAGGTCGATGGGAACGGATACTTCATTTTTTAGGGCTTTGATCAGTTTCGCCGCGGCCGCTGGCTCGATCAAGCCCGCCATATCCTTGATGGTGATCATGTCGGCGCCAAGCTTTTCCAGCTCCTTGGCCTTTTCAACATAATAATTTGTTGTAAAGAGATTAATCGGCAGGGCTTTCCCGGAAAAAAACGCATGAATATGTTCACCGATTGTGAACTTTGGATCCATGGTGTAGCAGACTGCGCAATCCGCCATACCGCCTGCTTCTTTTACAAATCGAATGGAGGACTTCATGTTTTCAATATCATTCAGCGCGTCAAAAATCCGCATGATATCAATGCCTGATGAAATCGCGTTTCTGCAGAAACCTTCTATGACAGAGTCCGGATAGGGGTTGTAACCGAAGAGGTTCCGGCCGCGGGACAGTGCAGTCAGTTTGGAAACATTGCCAATGCCGGCCTTGATCTTTTCAAGCCGATCCCAGGGGTTTTCATTCAGGTATCGCATGACGGAATCGGGAACAGCGCCGCCCCAGACTTCCATGGCATAGAAATGCGCGTTCCTGTATTCATCCAGAACCGTGTCAATCTGTGCCTGATTCATCCTCGTGGCAAACTGACTCTGCTGTCCGTCCCGCAGGGTTAAGTCTCTGATTTTGAGTTCATGGTTCATTCGAATTCCTCCACAGACTCTTCATTCGATAGTAAATACTAATATAATCTTGTCAATTATGCTAGGCAGGGCAGGCTGTTCATCAGCAGGGTTTGAGAATTGAGTGTTTCCAATCTTGTGGTATGAATATTTTTATATATTGAATAGATAATATAAGCGAGTATCAATCAAGATTCTTTTTGACAGAATCACGATTTTAGGGTAAAATATATCGAATGCCGCATCTCAAATCCGCTCAACCGACTTTTCGCTGTGAAAGGCTGACTTTGGGTGGGTTGCCGTATCTGTATGGATAAGGCGCGGAAAAAAATAAACGAGTAAGGGTATGGCTGAACAAAAAAAAGGCTATTTCCACATTATCCGGGAGAAGTACTGCAAGGGCTGCGGAATCTG
>CAZZJJ010000321.1:0-1562 GCA_964654405.1 uncultured Treponemataceae bacterium | reverse complement strand
GGATATTCTCGAGCGCGAAGCGAGAATGAGCACCGGCATGGAGCATGGAATCGCCCTGCCGCATGCACGAACCACCGGTATAAAATCCCAAACCCTGGCAGTAGGCATCCATAAAAATGGTGTTGATTTCCAGACTATCGATGGAACCATGTGCCACATCATCGCGCTGATCGCGACACCTGCTGATGATGAAGCACCGCACATGCAGGTGTTGGCAAGCCTAGGAGCGATTCTTGGCGATGAAGCTGCCCGAATGGCTCTCAAGAACGCCCAATCGCCCAAGGAAGTATATTCAATATTGAAAAAAGCATGAGGCCGCGGGTGCTTGCGGGTTCAAACGCGCCTGAACCCGCTCCCGCTTTGTAAAATCATATGCTTGTCAACCGCTTGTCACTTCTGAGGAACTCACTGACGGGCAGTTGCCAAATAGACACCTGCCAAAGCTGCAGCACCGCCAAGAAGCTGCAGCGGAGCGAGCCTTTCACCAAGCACAAAAAATGAAGCAATCACGGACACAACCGGTATAAGGTTGATAAACACACTGGAACGGCTGGCTCCCAGGTTGTCCAGCATGATGACATACAACCAATAGCCGATCGCCGAGCCGAACACTCCTAAAAACACGACATTCAGCCAGGCTGCACCTGAAATATGCAAAATGCTTTTATTTTCGAGGAGCGCGAAAGGAAGGCAGCCGAGGGTTCCGAAAAAAATCTGCCAGAATGTAATACTCAGCAAAGGATATTTATTGGAAACCGGCTTGGTCAGAAAACTGTAGACTACCCAGGAAATCGCTGCGCCTGCCATGTACAGGTAGCCGTCAAAGTTTGATGAGCGCGCGGACTCCGAGCGAAGCACAATCAGGGCCACTCCCAGAAAAGAAAAAAGAATACCCAGAACTACTTTTACCCGGGGCTTCTCCCGGTACAGGAAAATTTCCGCCAACAAAGTCAGCACGGGAATCGTTCCTACGATCAATGAAGATTCAGAAGCGGAAAGCCTGAGGATTCCATTGTTCTCAAAGAAAAAATACAGCGAGATGCCGACAAAACCGCTGGCAGCGAGAATCGGCAGATCCCTGCGCGCCACTTTCAGCGAAGTCCGGGTGAGCAGGGCGATGCCTGGGACCAGGGCGGTTGCCATGATGAAACGCATCAGTGCCAGCGTCATCGGCTGAAATTCCTGAATCGCGACTTTTATGGAGAGAAATGTCAGCCCCCAGATTACCGCGATGCCGAAACCAGGCAGCGTGGAGCCTTTCCCTTTGTTCATTCTGTCCTGCATGGTGGTACTCTATCGGTCAGTGCAACCCTTGTCCAGAGGATAAGGTTCCGCCCGATTTCAACTGTCCGGAGAGCAAAAATCATGCTATACTGCTGGCATGGAAACGGTTGTACTGGATGGTTGTTCACTGACCCTTGATGCTTTAGTTCGAATTGCGCGTGAAAAAGCTTTTGTCGCTTTAGATGAAACCGCGCTTCAGCGGATGGCCTCCTCCCGCTCGACTGTCGAGTCTTGCGTTGAAGAAAGACTTGTCAGATATGGAATTACCACTGGCTTCG
>CAZZJJ010000320.1:0-1579 GCA_964654405.1 uncultured Treponemataceae bacterium | reverse complement strand
TTCTGGATTCGACCAATCTCGAACGAAACCTCTACCTCTGCCTGCAGTTCCAGGAGCTTGGGATTCCGGTTGTCGCCGCGCTCAACATGTCTGACGAGGCTGAACAGAACGGGCTTTTGATTGATGCGAATATGCTTTCGCGGACACTCGGAATTCCTATGGTCAAAACAATCGGTACCGAAGGAAAGGGCAAGGAAGCGCTGTTGGACGCGGTGCTGGTGGCTGTCGAGGCGGGAAGTTCGGGGAAGATGCCGAATTACGGCACGGAAATCGAGGCGAAGCTGACGCTGCTGGAAGCGGGCCTGAAGTCCGATGCGGTTTTTACCGACAAGTATCCGCCCCGCTGGATGGCGATCAAGCTGATAGAAAACGATGAGCACGCAATCGCGACGCTGTCCCAGCATGGCTCAGGGGCAAAATTAAAGGCACAAGCCGAAGAGTATCGCACCTGGCTTTCCAGGCATTTTGGCAAGGATGCTGAAATCATCATCACCGAACAGCGGTATGGGTATATCCGCGGCGCCCTGAAGGAAGCGGTGAAAAAAATGCCGCGGTTCAAGGCTTCGGTAACCGAGTCGATTGACAAGGTTCTCATGAACGAATTTCTCGGGCTGCCGATTTTTTTCCTGATAATCTGGGGAATCTTCAAATTGACGTTTGCGGTCGGCGAATTTCCGGTTCAGCTGCTTGAGCGGTTTTTCACCGGGCTTTCCAGTTTGCTGATGACAGCCCTGCCCGCAGGCTTTTTCCGCTCCCTGCTGGTGGATGGGATTATCGCCGGCGTGGGCGGAGTATTTTCGTTCGTGCCGCTCATTGTAATGCTCTTTCTCAGCCTTTCCATTCTCGAAGACACGGGCTACATGTCGCGGGCGGCTTTCCTGACGGATAAATTTCTTCATGCTTTCGGCTTGCACGGTCAGTCCTTCATGCCGCTGATGCTGGGGTTCGGCTGTACGGTTCCGGCTATCATGGCGACACGGACGCTCAAGAGCCCGCGCGACCGAATCGCAACTATTCTCGCGGTGCCGTTCATGAGCTGCGGCGCCAAGCTGCCGGTCTATGTTCTGCTCGCGGGGGCTTTTTTCACGAAGAACCCGGGCAATGTTGTCATGGGGATTTATCTTGCCGGTGTCATTCTTTCCATGCTTTCCACGGTTTTCCTGCGCAAAACGGTATTGAAGGGTCAGACGACGCCTTTTGTCATGGAGCTCCCGCCCTATCGGATGCCGACTGTGCGTGGCATATTCTGGCATGTCTGGGATAAAACCTGGCAGTATGTCAAAAAGGCAGGCACGGTCATCCTCGCGGCCTCGGTGCTGATCTGGGTTATCACAACCTTTCCGCAGGTTGGCAATGAAAGCGAACTCGCCGGCCGCTTTACCGATGAAGCCCGGATCGCAGCGCCCGCTGCCACGCAGGAACAACTAGACAGTATTGCCGCTTCTCGGCTTTCAGAATACCGGCTCGAGCACAGCATCGCCGGCAGTATTGGTAAATTTCTGGCGCCTGTTATTCAGCCGCTGGGCTTCAATTGGAAAATCGGAGTCGCGCTGATTCCCGGATTTACCGCGAAGGAGCT
>CAZZJJ010000319.1:0-1644 GCA_964654405.1 uncultured Treponemataceae bacterium | reverse complement strand
CCATGGGCAAGAAAATAGAGATTGCGATAGAAGGGAAAAACATCGAACTTGAAAAACACATACTCGAAAAACTAAAAGATCCGTTGACCCACCTCGTCCGAAACTCGATTGATCATGGCATTGAGATTCCCGCTGATCGCGTAAAAGCGGGAAAACCCGAAACCGCCCTGATCAAGATTAAAATCGCCAACCTTGATTCAAAGCATATCGAAATTTCAGTCAGCGATGACGGCAAGGGTCTGGATTATGATAATATTAAAAGCGCAGCTATCGCAAAAGGTCTCATTACCAAAGAAGAAGCGGGAAACATAGACAATGAGCGCCTCGGTATGCTCATTTTTGAATCTGGCTTTTCAACCAGCCCCATAGTAACCGATCTTTCCGGCAGGGGTCTTGGGATGAGCATCGTCCAGCAAGCGGTTGATGAACTGGATGGCTTCATAAAAACCGAATCTAATCCCGGAGAGGGCACAACCTTTCGCCTTGTAGTTCCCTTCTCCCGCGCCACATTCAGAGCCACGCTGATAAAAACCGGCGACAGAAAATTCGCTTTGCCCACGTCCTCGATCATCAAAACCATGAGGATGAAAGTTGACAGCATTTTTCTTGCAGGCGGCCGTGAAATGATGTATTTCGATTCCAGACCTATAGGAATACTCCGCGCCAACCGTCTTCTCAATCTACCTCAGAGCACCATGGAAAGCACCAACAGACTGGCCAGTATCATCATCACGCAATCCGGCGAATCAATAGCCGCCTTGATGGTTGATGAAATTCTTTATGAGCAGGAATTGCTCCTGAAGCCTCTCGGCCAGCTTTTAAAGAACATAGCTTTGATTTCCGGCGCGAGCATAGCAGGCGATGGAGAAATAATCCCTGTTCTCAACGTCAAGGAGCTCATGCGGAGCGTAACCGCCCGAGAGCTTGAAAACGCTCTTATAAAAAATGGAGCACTGCCGGCAAAAGAAAGGAAGACCAGAAAAAAGAAATCTGTCCTGGTTGTTGAAGACTCCATTACCTCTCGAATGCTCCTGAAAACCATTCTGGAATCGGAAGGCTACGCAGTCACGGTTGCGGTTGACGGCCAGGATGGCTATACTGCGCTTAAGTCCAATCCTGTGGACTGCGTTATTACCGACATCGAAATGCCGCGCATGAACGGATTTGAACTAACGGCAAAAATCAGGGCTGACAAAAAACTGGGGGATTTACCCGTAATTCTTGTCACCAGCCTGGAGTCCCGGGAAGATAAAGAACGAGGCGTGGAAGTCGGTGCCAACGCCTACATTCAGAAAAGCAATTTCAGCCAGACAACGCTTCTGGATACGATAAAACGATTCATCTGAGATAAGGGGCTGCTATGGTTCGAGTGCTGATTGTCGAAGACTCCTATGTTTCGCGCGAATTGCTTAAATACATTTTCATCAAAGACGGCGGTATCGAAGTAATCGGCATGGTCGGCAGGGGTGAAGACGCTATAGCCCTTCTCGAATCGATGAAACCCGACAAGCCAGATGTCATAACCATGGATATCGAAATGCCGGGACTGGACGGCTATACAACAACACGAAGAATCATGGAAACCAGGCCGGTTCCTATTGTGATTATCAGTGTCGGTTTTCAATATCCTTCAGCGGAAAAAAC
>CAZZJJ010000318.1:0-1689 GCA_964654405.1 uncultured Treponemataceae bacterium | reverse complement strand
ATGAAATTCAAAATGCACCAGCTGAAGACCTTATTGACCAGTCGGGCATCCTCGCCGGCCAGCTCTCCCAGCAATTTTTCGATCTGGTAAAGAATAACCCGGATATTCAGCAGGAAGTGATTGACAAGCTTGAAGAAATTATCAATGACCCTGCGGCCCAGCCAGCCATCGCTCAGGCCGCCATCGCCCTGGCGATTCAAATCAACCTGAATGAAGTTGATGCAAACCAGGTCATGCAGAACGCACCAGCGGCTTTCGCTTTGCTGCTGGAAAATGACTTTGACATAACCGATCCCGCCGACCTGCAGAGGCTCATCGATGCTCTCTTCCCTCCAAGCCTTCTCAACAAGTCTGTTTTCACGGAGGCTCAGCTTGCCGTCATTGCCGACATCGTCGATCGCCTGCAATCCATTTCCGATTATATTGATGCTTTAGTTGCGCGCATCGATGAAAATGGAGGTGTCATCGCTGACGGCCTCGACGCGGGAACTCTGGCGCAGATTGGGCTGATCGTGCGGGCCATGAACATGCTGGAACCGCTGTATCCTGCTGGAACCCCATCATTGGGCGCTTCTGTTGCGGCTGTACTCGAGCATCTGGAAGATCCTGATTTCGATCCTTCGGTCTATATCGATTATTCAGCGTTCGATGTCGACAGCATTCTGAACGACCCGGCAACCCAGACCCTGGCAGCCGCCGCGGGCATCGATCTGCAGGCGCTTATTGACCAGTCCAATGGCAGCAATTGAGCAAGCCTGATACAGGAAAAACGAGGAGAACAAAGGTATGAAAAAGACATTGATATTTCTGATGCTCGCGGTGCTCCTGATTGGCGCGGTCAGCGCACAGTCGCCGACCGAAGTTGCAGGTCTGCTTCCAAAGAACGCGCGGTCGATGGGGATGGGCGGAGCTTTCCGGGTTTTCAGCACCGGTTATGACACGTTTTTCGGAAACCCGGCAGGCTTTGCTTCAAAAAAGGGGTCGCTGACAATCTCTGATGCGGCTGCCTGGGTCTATGTCAAACCGACCCAGGAAAATATTGACAAGGTCATGGCCCTGGTTGACGACAACCTTTCAGCAAGCGATAGGGTAACATTTCTCAACAGCCTTATCACCCAGAACGGACTTGGAGCAGGAGCCTCCTTCGGCCTTGGCTGGGCAGGCAAAGGCTTTGGCGCTGGCGTCACCATGGTTACTGATGAAGTCGTATCGGGCAATTCACTGCTTGGCGCCAAACTTTCAAGCCAGACCCAGCTGAATGGCATTGTCGGTCTTGGCATTCCTATCAATCTCGGATTCCTCAAGGTTCAGATCGGCGCTGACGCGAGAGCCTTCTACCTGCTCAAATCGCCGGCTTCGGGCTGGACAGTCGGCAACATAGCGACAGCTTTCCTGACTGACCCGGACGCGGATCCCATGACTTCAATCCAGGCCCTTTCAATGTACGGCGGCTACGGGTTTGCTTTTGACGGCGGCTTGACGCTTTCAGTCGGCCCGCTGTCGCTCGGCGCAGTGGTCCGCGATTTCGGCATGGGCTTCAAGATGGATGAGTCACAGACGATTGGCGACATCATAAATGCCATGATGGTTCCCACCGAAGGCACAACTGATTACATGCTCAAGCCGACAGTGACAGTTGGCGCTGGACTTGGATTCAAACTGGGCGGTTTGCTTGCTCCATCTCTGTAT
>CAZZJJ010000317.1:0-1690 GCA_964654405.1 uncultured Treponemataceae bacterium | reverse complement strand
TCGGCATGGATAATGCCTTTGTCAAACATTTCGATATGCATCAGCTGGTATTTGTCCTCGGAGAAGACTTCGTCGAGAGTCTTGCCGTATTTTTTCATGAAGTGCTCGTTACACTCCTTAGCTTCCCGCGGCATCCACTCGCGGATTTTTGTGTTCATGGGATGATCGGCCGAGCCGCAGTCAACGCCAATCCAGCGCAGTTTCTTCTTTTTGGCCCATTCCGCGAATTCCCGATCCGGTCCCGGATGCTTGATCATATAGGTGATTTCGTTCCCCGTCGGCTGGTCCCAGCCATAGTGATGGAATCCGGTATGGATAATGAGGATGTCGCCTTCTTTTACTTCTACTCGTTCTTCAACCATTTGCGACGTATAGACATCGTAGGGGCCGCAGACATCCGATAGGTCGACGATGGCGCCTTCATGGACGAGGAAATCCATGTCCAGGCTTGCGATGTCCTTGCCGGGTGTGTAGAAATGAATTTCTCCATCCAGATGGGTTCCAACATGGTTTGAATGCGTGACAACCTGCCCGTTCGCGCCGTTTGGTGCAAGCCGCTTGAAATACTGAACCTGCAAAGGAATATAGGTTGGCCAGGGCGGTGTCCCGATACCGAGGGGAATCGTCAAATCGATGACTTTCATCAAAAACCTCCTTGCTATTTTTTTTCGCACACAGCGCCAACGAAATTGCAGGCTTTCAGCACCGTTTGGCAGCGCTCTTTATGTCATCCCGCCAGCTGCCGGCGCGCATGTGCTATGAGAACCAGTTTTAAACTTCCCCGCGCGCCTCATTCCGGTGCGCGTATTTTTCAGCAAAAGCCTTGAGCGCGTCCTTGTAGCAATTTTCGGGCGGCTTAACCAGACCTGCGCCGACCATTCCGATTCCAGGTTTCTTGTGCGCGATTCCCGTATTGATAACTGGAAGAATGCCTGTATCAACAATCTTCGTAACATCAATTGCGGTAGGCGTCCCCCGGAAATCGAGAATGGGAATCTTGTATTCGCGGTTTTCCGCGAGCGTTATTTCATACATTTGTTTCGTAAATCGAATCGCGTCCGCAGGCGAGCCGCCGACAAATTTGACAATAGCCGGAGCGGCCGCCATGGCAAACCCACCGTAGCCGCAGGTTTCCGTAATGACAGAATCGCCGATATCGGGCGCAGCATCTTCAGGCCCGAAGCCTGGCAGATATAGACCATTGACAATGCCAGCCGGTCCGGTAAACCAGCGATTTCCGAGTCCGCTAACCTGAATCCCGAACTCCGTGCCATTGCGTGCCTGCACGGTGATTACCGTACTGCCGGGGATGTTTTCCGCCGCTGCGAGCACGCACTTGGCCGCGGGCATGGTCAGATTCAGGAAGAAGTGGTCATTGCCATGCATGAATGACAGCACCCTCGCCAGTTTCTCGGGCTTCTCGTCGAGCATCACCAGATGCGGAGCCAGTTCGCGGATCACGAGGCTGGTACCCGCTCTGTTTCGATTGTGCCCCTCATCGCCCATCTGCAAGGCCTGTACGATGAGGCTGCGCAGATCGATAGGTCCATGCCGCTCGATTGCCTTCGCGAGTATGGGTGCAAGCTCCTCTTCCATCCATCTGAGCCTGTCCAGGACTTCCTGAGAATATGCGCCGTATCGCAAAACCTTGCCCAAACCCTCATTCAAGGTCGCGAAGGCAAGATTGCCA
>CAZZJJ010000316.1:0-1711 GCA_964654405.1 uncultured Treponemataceae bacterium | reverse complement strand
AAGCCTGTGGCGGGAGTTTTCGGCTTCGATGATGGCGCAGGTGCGGGAGCTGATCAGGCTGAAGCATCATTCGATTCGAACTGAAAAAACGTATCTGGCATGGACACGGCGTTTTCTTGACTTTGTGGAAAAACGGAAGCTTGCGAAGGTTGTCGAGGGGCAGCCTGTGCTGACTGCCGATCATGTGCGGGCGTATCTCAGCTATCTCGCGATGGAGCGAAGGGTGAGTGCGGCGACGCAGGAACAAGCACTCAATGCTTTGCTGGTTCTGTATAGAACGATTCTTCATATCGAAATCGATGGGTTATCCAGTGTTCTGCGGGCAAAAAAGCGGCAGAGACTGCCGGTTGTTCTGAGCCGCGACGAAGTCGGACGTTTGCTGAAAAACTTGCAGCAACCATATCGGATGATGGCGTCCATTATGTATGGGGCTGGGCTGCGGCTGGAAGAGTGCCTGTCGCTGCGGGTCAAAGATATCAATTTCGATAATGGAAGCATCGAAGTTCGTTCCGGAAAAGGAGGTAAGGACAGAATGACAGTTCTGCCGCAGGCTTTGGAGCGAGAACTAAAAGAGTATCTGCGGGAGCTCAGGCTTCATTGGGAGGAGGCTCGTAAACGGGATTTACCTGGCGTTTTTCTGCCGGAAGCGCTGGGAAAGAAGTATCCCGCTTTGTCGAAGGATTGGAGCTGGTACTGGCTTTTCCCTTCGCGCTGTCCCAGCACGAACACAAGGACCGGGCAGGTAGCGTTCTGGCATATCCATCCGTCGGTTCTGCAAAAAAAAATCAGGCAGGGGATTCAGATGGCGGGGATTGCGAAACTGGCTTCGGCGCATACACTGCGACACAGCTTCGCGACGCATCTTCTGGAAGATGGGTATGATATTCGAACGATTCAGGAACTGCTTGGTCACTCGAATGTTCAGACAACCATGATTTACACGCATGTAGCGGTCAGGAACAAGCGAGGGGTTCGAAGCCCGCTTGAAAGTATCTGAATGGGCGGGCCGTAGATGGATGAAAGCAATATAGATACCTGGAAGCGCGCCGCTTGAGCCTTCCGGGATGGATGAGACGCATGACAGCGATTCGGAAGGTGGCCGCCGAAACAGGCTCATCATCGCGAGGTTCGCTTTTTTTAAAACTTTTTTTCAAAGATTTCCGCAAACGCCAGCACAAGTTTGGGGAATCATTAAAAGTTATTGTAGATTGGCATTTTTGAGGTGTCAATCTTTTTCAGCTGTAATATGCATACGGTGATTCTGGGCAAAAAAGAGCCCCGCTCGAGGCGAGGCTCTCTGATTTCATGGGGGATGGGGTTATTTCATGTATTTGTCAAGGAAGGCAAAGACGATTGCAAGGTTTTCCTTTGTTTCGAACTGTGAGCCGCCGTGGGCCGCGCCTTCCAAGAGAATCAAGTCTACCTTGTTTGCGCCAAGCGCTTGCTTGAGCTTCGCGGCAATGTTGATGGATTGCTGGGTGGGGACGTTGCGGTCAGCGGTGCCATGCTGGATCAGAAATGCTGGGTCATCGCTGGAGATGTAGGATTCGGGATTTGCCTGTACTGCGACTGCAGGAATTTCCGTGATAAGTTTGCCGAGATAAGCCGATTCTGCAGAAGTTGCGGAACTCGTTTTACCGAAGGCGGGTGTAATGCCGGATGCTTCAAACTGCGCATCCATCTCGAGGAAATTGACTGGGCCGAACCAGTC
>CAZZJJ010000315.1:0-1713 GCA_964654405.1 uncultured Treponemataceae bacterium | reverse complement strand
GAAAACACCGAGTATGCAAGCCTTTTCGGAGGGGATATCCTTGCCTTCAGCGTATCGGTTTCCATCGGCAGCGGCAGTTTCTGAGCGATTGCGTTTTTTGGAAAATACGGCTACAGTAGAATCAATTTCAATAGCTGTTTGCGGCTTTTAATAAATTTTCAGAGTGTATGATTTGCCGGAATAAGACAGAAAGGATGGTTTTGCCATGAAAATTCACCCCATAACCGACAAGATTTTTGCCTTGCATGCCGACATCAAATCAGATGACCTTTTTGAAGGCATCTGGCCGATTCCCTACGGTGTATCACTCAATTCATACCTGGTCAAATCTGAAAAAATCGCGCTCATTGACCTTGTCCGCGACTGGGTCGGAGCTCCGGGAGAACTCGCCGGGCAACTTGCCTCAATTGGGGTCGGACTTGATGACATCGATTATTTGATTCTGAACCATCTTGAGCCTGACCATACCGGATGGCTGAACGAGTTCAGGGCGATCAATCCCGATGCGGTCATTATCGCGACGCAAAAAGGCGTTGACCTCGTCAAGAACTTTTACGGCGCTGACGCAAACCTGCGGGCAGTGAAAACCGGGGACCGGCTTGAGCTTGGCGAAGGTGTAGCGCTGGACTTTTTTGAAACACCCAATGTCCACTGGCCAGAGACCATGATGACCTGGGCAGCCGACGGCGGCGTCTTGTTTTCCTGCGACGCATTCGGCAGTTTCGGAGCTCTGGGAGACCGGGTATTCGATGATGAGTTTACCGATGAGGAACACGAATTTTTCGAATCAGAAAGCCTCCGATATTACGCGAACATAGTGTCCAGCTTCGGGCTTTTTGTTAAGCGAGCGATTGAAAAATTGGCCCCCCTCGATATCAAAGTTGTTGCTCCCAGCCACGGAATGGTTTGGAGAAGAGATCCTGCGGAAATCATTCAGCGATACCTGCGCTATGCTGACTACCTCGAAGGCCCGCGGGAAAAAGAAATTTCCATTGTGTGGGGTTCGATGTACGGAAACACCGAAAAAGGGCTTGAAGCAGTCATAGCCGGTATTGAAGAGGAAGAAGTCCCCTACACCATTCATCGCGTTCCCAATGAAGATGTTTCCTGGGTTCTCGCCGATGCCTACAAGAGCGAAGGCTTGGTTATCGCGATGCCCACCTATGAATATAAAATGTTCCCGCCGATGGCTTATGTACTCGATATTTTCGAACGAAAGCATGTATGGTATCGAAAAGTGCTTAGGATCGGCAGTTTTGGGTGGGTTGGCGGCGCCAAAAAAGAATATGATAACAAAACAGCTCCGCTGAAATGGGAATCGCTCGAGCCGGTAGAATGGGCAGGTGCGCCGAATGAAGAAGATCTGGAAATTCTTTTTGAGCGCGGAAAGCAGCTGGCGCAGGCGGTGAAAAACTCCTGATCTGTGCTTGCTGGCTGCATTCCAGTTAAGAAAAAGGCTGTTGCCTTCGCGGCAGCAGCCTTTTTTATCATTTATTTAAGAGCACGTCTTGAACATGCGCAGACTCTTGAAAAGCCTCTCTTTCCTGTCAGCGCTTTTTTTCTCCAACCTTGTCAGCCAGCGTTATCAGCACAAAAAAGAAACCAAGCGTCAGAAATACGCCAACAAGCCCCCCCACACTGACACCTGCAGCCTGCACAAAAGTGGAGGCGTTTTTCAGCATTTCGATAATTGAATCCATCATGTACCTCCTA
>CAZZJJ010000314.1:998-1735 GCA_964654405.1 uncultured Treponemataceae bacterium | reverse complement strand
ATTCTCAGTATGACCGGCAATGGTTACACCGCTTTTGTCGATGTTCATGGTATAAGCGCCATCCACACCGTCTGTCATGGCGGCCTGCTTCAGCACAATGCCCGAAGCAGCTTTGCCTTTGATCACCTTTAAATTGAACCCATAAAATTTTTGCAGGTAATCATTCAGGAAACGGGCAGATTTTTCCATCCCGGCGCCAATTACAATGATCTTGGTATTGGCATCAATCGTAAAATGCCCAACTTCCATCTTGGCCGGTTGGGGAATGATGTTTACACTTTGTGCTTGTAACTGCATCAGCGGAAGCATCAATAAAGCTAGCAATGTTTTTTTCATGACGTGAATATGGTTAAAGAATGCTGCTAATGTACAGCCTCTTTCTAACAATCTGGAGTTGAAACATTAAAAGGCACAATCGTTTGCGTGTGTAAATGGCATTAAAAAAGCCCATCTGTGATTACAGTGAGCTTTTTAATAAGATGATATCAGCTTATTCTGCTTTGGTTATCTTGATGATATTGGTAGGAAGGTGCAGGTGCACCGGCGTGCTTCCAGTATTCACCACCACATCATTGGTATTGACAAAACCACGCTCTTTGAGGATATTGATCTGGTCAAAAATGATATCGTCCAGGCTGTCTTCTTCTGCATAATAGAAAGCACGTACACCCCAACTGAGGCTCAGTTGGTTCACCAGTGTTTTTAAGAATGACCCGATCCTGTTCTAAACCGAAAGC
>CAZZJJ010000314.1:741-988 GCA_964654405.1 uncultured Treponemataceae bacterium | reverse complement strand
TTTTTCCTTGGTGAAGATATACAGCGGAGAAGATGGGCGATAGCTGCTCAGCATGAAGGCGGTATAACCACTCTGCGTCATACCAATCAATGCTTTGGCTTGCACGTCTTCAGAGATCTTACAGGCATTGTAGCAAACGGCATCGCTGTGGAAAGAAGGAGAGTGGGGTTGCGGTTTCAGGTCTTCCGAACGGTTGTAACGGTATTCTTTGCTTTCTACTTCCATGATGATCTTGCGCATGGTTTGT
>CAZZJJ010000314.1:0-716 GCA_964654405.1 uncultured Treponemataceae bacterium | reverse complement strand
TGGCCGGTAGCGGTCTCACCGCTCAACATCACCGCATCGGCACCTTCCAGTACGGCATTGGCCACGTCGGTGATCTCACTGCGGTTGGGTTTTACGCGGTCGATCATGCTTTCCATCATCTGTGTAGCCACAATCACCGGCTTGGCGCGGTGGAGGCATTTACGGATCAGTTCTTTCTGGATCAGCGGAATACGCTCTACGGGCAGTTCCACACCCAGGTCGCCACGGGCCACCATGATACCATCGCTTTCTACAATGATGTCACGGATATTGGTGAGTGCTTCGGGTTTTTCAATTTTAGC
This sequence comes from uncultured Treponemataceae bacterium, assembly GCA_964654405.1. GTDB lineage: Bacteria > Spirochaetota > Spirochaetia > Treponematales > Rectinemataceae > JAJTBL01. Next base: position 414 of record CAZZJJ010000314.1, on the reverse strand, counting down.
AATAATCTTGCTCTTGCTTTGTTTCTCCCTGAGTCTTCTCTTCAGGTCAACAATATCGTTCACACTGCGTACAAAACTCAACGCTACCCAGTCGCATTTTTGTTCAATGATGAATTCCAGGTCAGCCAGGTCTTTCTCGGTCAACGCAGGCAAAGAGATTTTGGTATCAGGAAGGTTGATCCCTTTCTTGGAAGAAAGGATACCGCCCAGCGTTACCACTACTTTTACATCGCCGTTCTTTTCAATGCTCACTACTTTCACTTCCAGTTTGCCATCGTCTATCAGGATGATGTTGCCGATTGTTACGTCGCCGGCCAGGTTGGGATAAGAAACATAGATCTTCTCCAGCGTGCCGATACATTTTTCATTGGTGAATGTGAGGATATCGCCCACTTTCACTTCCAACGCGTTGTT
>CAZZJJ010000313.1:0-1740 GCA_964654405.1 uncultured Treponemataceae bacterium | reverse complement strand
CCCAGCGGATGATGTCGATTCCGGCGAACATGGTGCTTGTCCTGCAAGGCGCCGTGATACTCAGCATCATTTCGGCAAAAATGGTTATCAACGATCCCTATGCTTTTGACAAGTTTTCGCGCGCGCTGTCGCGAAGAAGAAAAAAAGACGAGTCAGGCAAAACTACGGGAGAAACAGTATGAGCATCCTAACCTTTGTCAGCAATGTTCTCTCTATCGGTATTCCATTTTCTGTGGCGCTCCTCCTTGCCGCGCTTGGCGAAATGTTCAACCAGCGCGCGGGGATTTTCAACCTGGGCTGTGAAGGAATCATGGCCATGGGAGCCTTTCTAGGTTTCATGCCTGCGTATTTTTTGCAGAATTCGGCGCTTGCGGGCTATGCCAATTTGCTGGGGATTCTGGCAGCTGGCGGCGCAGGCATCCTGCTGGGACTTCTGTTCGCGCTCGCGACCGTGACTTTCAAGGCTCCCCAGGGAATCGCCGGCATCGGTCTGCAGATGCTGGGATGGGGCACAGCAGGAACCCTGTTCAGGCATTTTGTTGGCGGTGTTACCGGCATTCCGGGGCTCCCGAATCTTCCCATCCCGGGGCTTTCCAAAATCCCGGTTCTGGGGCCGATGCTGTTCTCCATGAACGCCATGGCCTATCTAGCCTTTCTTTTTGTGCCGGTCAGCTATTATCTGCTGTTCAAAACCCCCTGGGGCCTCAAGATTCGGGCTGTCGGAACCTATCCGCGGGCAGCCGACACCATGGGTATCAATGTAACGAAAACCCGGTATCAGGCGCTTGCCATGGGCGGCCTGCTCGCGGGACTCGCGGGCGCCTATCTCTCGCTCGGCCAGGCTAAAATGTTCGCCGATGATATTGTGGCGGGCCGGGGTTTTATCGCGGTAGCGCTTGTCTATTTTGGCAGGTGGCATCCCGCGTGGATTCTGGGCGGCAGCCTCCTTTTCAGTATTGCCCAGTCATTCCAGCTCGCGATTCAGGTTATGGGCATCAAGTTCCCCTATGAGTTTGCCGTTATGCTTCCCTATGTCCTGGTTATTGTCGTGCTGGCGCTTACCCGAAGCTCCGCAGTCAGAGGTCCTGCCGAGTTGGGCAAAGCCTATGACCGCGAGAAGCGGATCTGACATTCGAGGTGGGTTATGGAGAAAGATGGTGTTGTGGTTTTTGTGACAAGAACCGGGCATGCGCGGCAGCTGGCGGAGCTGATTCAAAAAGAAACCGGCTTCCCCGCAGCGGAAATCGGTGACAGGGTCAGCAGAAAAGGCTTCTTCGGCTACATGAAAGCGGGTTTTCAGGCAGTTGCCAGAAAAGCCACTCCAATCTCGGATCCTGCTATTTCTCTTGCAGACAAAAAAATTGTCATTCTAATCCAGCCCATCTGGGCTTCATCCGTAGTCCCGCCGCTCCGAACCTGGCTGCAGTCTCACGCCAATGAGCTGCAAGGCAAGAAAACCGCACTTCTGGTGACTAACAAAGGCGGGCCGGTTGACAAGCTGAAAATCGCTTTTGAGACTGAATTCTGGCCGCTTGCAGCCCTCGCTTCAATACCCGAGAAAACAGATAAGTCGGAAAAGCAAAGAATTGTGCGGGAGTTTCTAGCTTCCTTATAATCTTGCTGAAATCGCTTGACCAGTTTTGAAGCTCGATATATTCTGAGTCCGCCTGGTTTGAATGCCAGGTCTCCGAATCGTGCGTTCAGCTTCCGCTGTGAAGATGCCTAAAGTTCATCCATGGC
>CAZZJJ010000312.1:0-1746 GCA_964654405.1 uncultured Treponemataceae bacterium | reverse complement strand
ATGAGGAAACGAAAGACGCGATGGAGCACCTCGCGAACATTGTCAGCAAGACAGCCGCTCGTGGCGGCAAGATTGTCATTCCCGCCTTTGCCGTTGAGCGGACTCAGGAGCTTATTTTCAACCTGCACCTTTTGCTTGATGATGGCAGAATTCCTGATTTGCCCATCTGGGTGGACTCACCCATGGCAGTCGATGCCACTGCGATCTTCAAAATTCATCCAGAATGCTATGACAAGGAAACCAACGATGCCTTTACCAAGCATTCCGACAATCCCTTCGGCTTTGCGGGTCTTCATTTTTCGCGCACGGTCGAAGACTCCAAACTGCTGAACGCTTCAAAGGAACCGATGATCATCATATCAGCCGACGGCATGTGCGAATTCGGCAGAATCCAGCACCATCTGATGCACACAATAGAAAATAAAAACAACACGGTGTTGATTGTTGGATACATGGCGGAAGGAACGCTGGGAAGAAAACTGAAGGATGGAGCGTCTGAAGTTCGAATCCACGGCGATTTCTACCGGGTAAACGCATCGATTGAAGAAATCGACGCATTTTCGGCGCACGCGGATTATGCCGAGACGCTGGCCTGGCTGGAACACACCGACAAGGCTCGGCTGAGGAAAACCTTCCTGGTGCATGGTGAATCCAAAGCGCTCGAAGCCATGCAGGAAAAGGTTCTCGCAGCCGGTGTCAGGTCAGCTCAAATCGTCAAAAAGGGCGAAATTTACGAGCTGTAAATCTGCGGGTTGATGCAGTCGGGCGGACGACGGCCTTCAATCATGTTGATCAGGTTTGCTGCCGCCTTGACTGCCATGCCGTTTCTTGAGTCGAATGTAGCACTTGCCGTATGCGGTGTCATGACGACATTTGGCAAATCTGCAAGACCCTCCGCTGCCTTTGGTTCATTCTCATAGACATCGAGACCAGCGGCTGCAATGATTCCTTCTTTCAAGGCTTTTACCAGCGCGTTTTCATCAATGACCGGCCCTCTGCTCGTATTGATTAGAACCGCAGTCGGTTTCATCATCCTGAGCGCTTTTTCATCAATCAGGTGCCGCGTTGAAGGCATGAGGGGTACATGAATGGAAATGAAATCGGAAGTCGAGAGGAGTTCCTCGAGGCTGACTTTCCTGGCGCCCAGTTTTTCCTCAAGCTCCGTGCAGGGGTATTCATCAGTATAAACCACATTCATGTCAAAACCCCGCGATTTCATCGCAAAAGCCCGGCCGATTCTTCCTGCTCCAATGATTCCCAAGGTAGCTCCGGTCACATCCTGACCGATAAATTGAAGCGGACCCCATCCTTTCCAGGCACCGGAACGCATGACGCGATCTGATTCAACAACACGGCGCGCAGCGGAAAAAAGCAAGGCCCAAGCCATTTCAGCTGTCGCATTTGTCAAAACATCAGGGGTGTTGGAAAGCGGAATTTTCCTCTTTGTCGCTTCCGCGACGTCCATATTGTCATATCCGACCGCGTAGTTTGCGAAGCCTCTTGCCTTTTTTGCGGTATCGAAAACTTCAGCGTCAATCTTGTCGGTCAGCAGGCACAATACCCCGTCAGCCTCGGCAATGTTGGTGAGCAGTTCCGAACGGGTGAGGGGACGGTCATCGGGATTGATCGAAACATCAAATCGCTCTCTCAGCAGGGCAAGCCCTGCTTCCGGGATTTGCCGTGTAATATATACCTTGAATTTGGACATAGTTGCCTCCCTCTTTCTCAGCTTTTTCTCAGGATGAG
>CAZZJJ010000311.1:0-1754 GCA_964654405.1 uncultured Treponemataceae bacterium | reverse complement strand
CGGAGTCAAGGCGGACTCCAAACGAGTGCCCTTTCGATGCCAATTCTTTCCCGATGGTAATCGCGTTGATAATGCCTGATTCGAGCGTGTTGTAGGTGTCTATAAGGAAGGTTGTAGCATCAGGGTAAATGGAGGCGTAGGAGCGAAAAGCTTCGATCTCCGAAGGAAATGACATGACCCAGGAGTGAGCCATAGTTCCCATCACGGGAATATTGAAGAGTTTTCCTGCGAGGGTATTGGAGGTGCCTGCAGCCCCGCCGATAAAAGCCGCCCTGGTTGCTGATATGGCTCCATCGCTGCCCTGAGCCCGTCTTAGGCCGAATTCCATGATTTTACCTTTATTAGCAGCAAGCCAGACTCTGGCGGACTTAGTCGCGACAAGGCTCTGAAAATTCAAGGTATTGAGAATTACACCTTCGATTATCTGGGATTGGATGAGATTGCCCTCTATCCTGAGCACAGGCTCCTGAGGAAAGATAACCTCACCTTCCCTTACAGCATACAGCGTGCCTTCAAATTTAAAGTTCTTCAAATAATCGAGGAATCCAGTATCGAAGATCGACAGGCTTTCAAGGTATTCAAGATCATGTTCTGAAAAAGAAAAGGTCTGAAGCGCTTCAACGAGACTGCCAAGCCCCGCGAAAACAGAATATCCGCCGCCAAACGGCTGTCTGCGGAAAAAATAGTCAAACACAACACGATGTTCGTAAAGGCCGCGTTTCCAATACCCCTGAGCCATGGTAAGTTCATAAAAATCGGTAAAAAGAGCACTTGTCGTATGTTTTTTCATTTGTCAATCCTGTTTGATAGAAGCAAAGTACAGCCCGCGGCTTCCATGGTCCGAAGAGCCCGCTCAGCATCACCTGGGCTGGCGTCAACCCCTCTTACGGCATCTATGACTATTGATGTCGCGAACCCAAGCCGTATCGAATCCATGGCGGTATAGAGTACGCAATAATCAGTTGCGAGACCAGCAATGATAACCTGCTGGATTTCCCGCTCACGGAGCCAGCCCGCAAGGCCGGTTGAAGTACAGTGATCATTTTCAAAGAAAGCTGAATAGCTATCCAAATCAAACGTACTGCCTTTGCGAAGTATCAGCTTGCCTCGGAAGCTCTCCAATGCAGGATGAAAGTCGGCACCATGAGTCCCCGCGACGCAATGAACGGGCCAGAGTACTCCCAAATTTTTTTCTGAATCATCAATTGAATAGTCAGGTTTTCCATGCGTGCTTGCGAAAGAGATATGCCCCGCAGGGTGCCAGTCCTGAGTCAGAACCGATACAGGGATGATTTCGAGAAGCTTGTTGACAACCGGTATGATATCACTGCCGCCAGGCACAGCCAGAGCGCCTCCCGGACAGAAATCATTCTGAATATCAACCGCTATCAATGCTCTTTTCATTGCATCTTCGAATATACCAGCAAACCCGAAATCTGCAAAGCACGGGAAGGCAAAATCTCACGATGAACTTTTCCAGGTATATGATACGCTTACCGATGCTTTGGTGAATGAAAGGCTTTCCATGGCTTCAATTTTCATGGCTGCCTTCCCCTTGATTGCCAGGGTTGCATTCTTCTGTGCTTTCAGTATCATTTCTCCAGCGATTTGAATTTCGGGGGAAAGTGTTCCCTCATTAAGTGAAGGTAGTTTTATCGTTCCAGAAAATGAACCAGTCAGCCGGGAATCCCCGCTTGCATAGATTTGCTGTTGGTACCTGATCTGGAACAAGGCTGATTGAATAGCCAAAGGCA
>CAZZJJ010000310.1:0-1757 GCA_964654405.1 uncultured Treponemataceae bacterium | reverse complement strand
CGAGTAGGCGATGTTATGGCGGGTGCACATCGAGAGGGTCTTTGAGGTTTCTTCCGAAAATCCTTTCAGGTTGTAAAGACCGGTCAATTCATCGTGGGTAGAAGCTTGTGCAAGACGAAATCCATTCGCCTCGCTGAAGAGCAGAAGAAAAACCGCCCATACTATCTGCTCCATGACGAAGAGCGCCAGGAGAACGTTGCTCTGTCTGAGGATGCCGACCGAGAATCCGGCAGTTTTCAACCCTGCTGCGAGCATGAGCAAGGCGGCAATCGAGCTGAACATGATTCCTGATACAATTTTCAGGAGAGTTCGATCTTCTGCCTCAAACAGAAAAATTCCCGCGATCAGGAAAAATGGCGCTGAAGCGAAGGCGGTCGCTATCCAAATCCATCCAGGCAAAAGCGCCGAAAAAATCACGGTAGCCGAATAAGCAACCCCGGCCCCGATACCGAGCCGCGTTTGGAATTTTTTCTCGCGACTGTCGCTCAAGCTGGACGCAGCGAGCGAAATAAGGAAGGCACCTGCGATAATGGTCAGCGGACCTGTCCCCTTTGATACCCATGGAAGCAGAACATCCTGAGAGCCGGCTGCAACAAGACCGATGGTCAGCAGAAAAACACCAGCCAGACAAGCTCTGAACGCGTTTTTATTTCCATCCATCCGCGCCAGAGCTCCAAACAGCAGTTGAATGCATGAGCCGAGAGCGAGCAGTATCAGTATGGTAGTACCGTCCATAATAGGAGTATGCCACTATGCAAAGCGGGATACAAGGCTGGTTATTAAATCGGCTCAGCCTTTGACAAATTCGATAAAGCGTTCGGCAATGCCGAGTTCCCGGGAGCGCGCAGAATAGATCATCCAGCCATCACGGGTGAGCGGCTTGCCTTCGAGATCCTTAAGTTCTATGAGATGAAGCAGGGGATCGGATTGAACAATCATCTTCGGGAGAATACCGTACCCAAGCCCATGGCGAACCATTTCGTGGCAGGTGTCAAGGATGTCGACTACCATGGAAATTCGCGGCGGAGTGTCGAAATTGCTCTGCCACCAGCGGTCCAGCACTGCCTTGTTGGAGGGGTTGGTGTGGAATTCGATGCGAGGCAGATTGGGCAGATCGACCAGATCTATAGGAAAGGCGCTGGCGATACACATGGGGTCTTGAAACAGGTGGAAACGTTCCTCCTCCCACTCAAGGGTGTCCAGTACAAACCCGAGATGAGCGTCGCGGCATCGTACAATGCCGTAGACATCCTTGCTCCATGCGGAAGTCAGGTTGAATTCGACCTTGGGATACTGGTTCTTGAATTCTTTGAGTAAATCGGGCAGGTAATATTTCATCATGAATTGCGAAGCCGCGATGCGCAAAGTACCCGAGATGTCATCGCTCATTGCCTGCAATAATTCGCGGATAGCTGCGTATTCCCTGAGCATGGTTCGGGCTTTTTCAGCGAGGAATTCTCCTTGCGGCGTGAATTTTACACCTTTGCTGGTCCGGATAGCGAGCGTGGTGCCGAGATCTTGTTCGATCAAGTGAATTCGCGATGTGAGCGCTGGCTGGGAGATATAGAGGGTTTTTGCGGCCCGTGAAATGCTTTTTTCAGCGTACAGAACATCGATTATTTTCCAGTCGCGCTCTTCCAAGCTGCTCTCCTCCATGGCTTTGGCGCCAGGCCAGCGGGTACCCGCGTGTGCCATAGGTTTTCCGTATGGCTGGCAATTCAAACAAAGTATTGGCGCATATCGAATTCCGCTATTAC
>CAZZJJ010000309.1:0-1785 GCA_964654405.1 uncultured Treponemataceae bacterium | reverse complement strand
CGCCGGCCTGCGCCATCATTTCGACCAGCAGAACCCCGGGAACCACGGGATATGCGGGAAAATGTCCCTGGAAAAACCACTCGTCAGGATGGAACTGACGCTTCGCGCGAATGAGCTCGCCGTCGATACTGACATCATCGACAAATAAAAATGGTTTTCGATGAGGAAGATATGCTTCGATATTTTGCATGATTTCGCCTTTGAAACAAGAATGATCAGATATTCCGCGCTTTACTATATCCAATTCACAAACCTCGTGCAATCGCTTTCACGCTGTTCATGCTCGGGTGAACGCCAGTACGCCATTGTGGCCGCCAAAGCCCAATGACGCCGAGAGCGCCGCTTTGATAGGGTGTCGTATCGCTTTGTTCGGAATATAGTCGAGGTCGCAGCCAGCTTCGACATCAGGATTATCCAGATTGATCGTTGGCGGCAGAATGCCGGTTTCAATCGCCTTGATGCAAACAATGGCCTCGATAGCACCTGCGGCGGCTATGCAGTGTCCGGTCATGCTCTTCGTTGAGCTGACTTTGAGATTCTTGACCGCTGCACCAAAGGCTCTCTTGACCATGGCTGTTTCGATCGGATCGTTCATCTCGGTTGAAGTTCCGTGGGCATTGTAATAGCCGACATCCTCGGGTGACAGCCCTGCGTCTTCCATGGCGAGCTGGATGGCTCGAGCTCCCTGCAGCCCTTCCGGATGCGGTGCTGTCAGATGGTAGGCATCGCAGGAACCGCCGTAGCCTGCCGCGAGGGCATAAATCCTTGCGCCTCGGGCTTTGGCTTTTTCATAGTCTTCCAGTATCAGAATGCCTGAGCCTTCTCCAATCACAAATCCATCACGATCCTTGTCGAAGGGTCTGGAAGCGAGGCTGGGGTTGTCATTGTAACGGGTGGAAAGCGCTTTCAGACGGCAGAAGCCGCCCATCGCGAATTCGGTGATAGCCCCTTCCGTGCCTCCGGTCACAACCGCGTCAACGCGTCCGGAACGTATTAAATCGATTGCCTGGCCGATTGCGTCGCTTCCCGATGAGCACGCGGTCACCTGGGTATAGGCGGGACCGTTGATACCGAATCGCATCGCGATGTTGGCCGCGGCTTCGTTGGCGATCATGAGCGGGACTGTCATGGGCGGCATTCGGTCGGGGCCGGATTGCAGCAGTTTTGTAAAGGAGTCCTGGAAGATTTCTATGCCGCCGATGCCATTGCCGATGCAGGTCGCGATTCGTGAGCGATCATAGGGCAGGAGAGCCATACTATCCTGCGTATCCGGCAATCCCGCGTCATTCCATGCCTGTACTGCCGCGCTGACAGCGTAGAGCGAAAAAAGTCCCATTTTCCGGGCTTCTTTTTTATCCATCCATACAGAGGGATCAAAACTTTTAACTTCAGCCGCGATTTTCGCATCAAGTCTGGATGCATCAAACCGCGTGACCGGTCCTATCCCTGATTTTCCATTGATGAGTGAATCCCAAAAGCTCTGAATATCATTGCCGACCGGACTTATGACACCAAGACCGGTTACCGCGATCATCTTTTTCATTCTCAACTCCTTAATTTTCCTAATTTACCATCGGATGACCGCGGCGCCGTAGGTAAGCCCGGCTCCGAAGCCCAGAAGCATGATGAGGTCGTTTTTCTTGAGAAGCCCTTTGGAATCCATTTCCGCGAGCGCGAGCGGTATGCTTGCTGCCGATGTATTGGCATATTCTTCCATATTCAAATAGAACTTTTCCTCGGGAATCTTGAAACGCTTGCCGGCTGCCTGCACAATCCTGGCGTTTG
>CAZZJJ010000308.1:0-1800 GCA_964654405.1 uncultured Treponemataceae bacterium | reverse complement strand
TTCCGATTAAATAAGCAATTGCTTCACCTTCTCGGTCAGGGTCCGATGCCATCATAACCGCGGATGCTTTCTTGGCTTCTGTCACCAGGTCTTTCAGAACCGATGCCCTGCCGCGAATTGTAAGATATTCTGGCTCAAAGTTGTTTTCGACATCGACGCCAAGCCGCGATTTGGGCAAATCGATGAGATGTCCCATTGAGGCGAGAACCTTGTACCGCGACCCTAGATACTTTTCAATGGTTTTAGCTTTTGCCGGCGATTCGACGATGACCAAAATCTTGGAAGAGGACTTTGCTCCCGTTTTCGCGGAAGCTGTTTTTTCTGAGCTCTTTTTCGCCGCGGTTTTGGACTTATCAGCCGGTTTTCTGCCGGATTTCGGCTTTGCTTCGTTTTCCGAGGCGGATTCAGGAAGCGCTTTGCTTTTCTTGGTATCGGTCATATACATCCTTCTTCATGATTGTCATCGGCGGCATAGGCTTTTGCCTTCCCGTACTGCCGCGCGTGCGCACGCTCTCCAAGTTCGAAATTGCCAGCCCAGTCAGCATAAATATCCTGAACCGTTTCTATGCTTTGAGCCCCTTCGCTGGCAAGCTTTCGCGCTCCGGCATTCCGTACGCTTCCAAGACATTTTTTATGAACGAAAATATCCCTGCCTTCATCTGCCGCAAACTCGGCGGTTATCAAAGCGCCGGAGTGTTCAGGCGCTTCCACGACGATGCAGGAGCGGGCAAGTCCCGCGATAATTCGATTCCGCTCCGGAAACCGGTATTTCTGAATCGAAGTCCCCGGCGGATGTTCTGTCACAAGCGCGCCGCCTGAATCCAGAATAGCAGCGGCCAAAGGCTTCGATGAAACAGGATAAATCATATCGATTCCGCCAGGCATGACTGCCAGGGTTCTTCCTTGTCCTCGCAAAGCGCCTCGATGCGCTGAGGTGTCGATGCCGCGTGCTAAACCTGAAACAACGCAGAAACCTGAGTCTGAAAGGCTTTTCGAAATTTCGAACGCGCAGTTCACTCCAAGGGCAGTCGGTGTTCTGGTGCCGACCACCGCCACTGCCGGCTTGTCAGGATCAGGCAGAATTCCCCGGACAAAGATTCCGAAGGGAGGCCGGTATGTCTCCCGCAAGAGCGGAGGGTACTTGGCGTCAAAAATGCTGACAAAGCGGATGGAGTATCGTGCGATATATTCAAAATCCCTTACAGCCTGTTCCCAGAACCGCAATGGAAGCCATTGTGTCCAATCGATCTTTCTCAAGATAATGGTTTCCAGCTCCAAAGGCAAAAGCGAAACCAGATCTTCCTTCCCGAAAATCGACTGAACCAGAAGGACTTTCTCATGCGGGCGCAGAAGATGCATCCTGTTGACGGCCAGCAGAAAAAGAATGTCGTACTGCCTGCTCTCTGGCAGAGGCTGGACTTCCTTCCTGGAAAATGCTGGAAACAGCGATGTTTGGAGTGTCTGCGGTCTGGATTTTTTCATTCTTACCCTCCATATCTACTACGCCCGATTTCCCGCGTTCTGATTGAATATTGCATGCTTTTTCAATCAGTTCCGTTAATTCCGTGTAAAAAATTCCTTGTGATATTCCCGAAGCGAATCCTCCTCGATATGAGTATAGATTTGTGTGGTTGAAATATCCGAATGGCCCAGAAGCTCCTGGACCGTCCGGAGGTCAGCCCCTCCCGCCAGCAAATGTGTGGCGAAGCTATGACGGAATGTATGAACCTTCGCATGGACTCCGGCAGCTGCCCTAACCCCCGAAAAACGCTTCCAGATACCCTTTCTGGATATGCCGTT
>CAZZJJ010000307.1:0-1805 GCA_964654405.1 uncultured Treponemataceae bacterium | reverse complement strand
TTTTGAGATAAATGTTTTCTATTTTAAAACATAAAAGCAAAATATTTGCCTATTTGAACTACCAAGAGCAACTTATTTGCTTGTTGTTTCGTTATGAGTAGCTTTGTAGATTTTTTGTCAAAAAAGGCAGAAAATGACGCAAAGAGATATGGCTGGGTATTTAGGAGTTACACCGATGACGCTACGAAACTGGCGCAAAGAAAAACCAAATCTGTACAAAATAGTGATGAAAGGGTTTGAGTTTGATAAGGCAGTAGAAGAAGCGAGACTCCACTACGAAAAACTAAAAGAGATAAGCGAAAAAAATAGTAAAAACGGAGCGGGTATTTAATCTTTGCTTTTTAAGCAGCAGTCGCCCCATTTCACCAAAAACAATTGGTTATAATCAAAACAAAAAACGAGTAAAGAGATGCCGAGCAAAGACGTCATACTATCAACGCTAAAAAGCATGAAGCCAGAACTAGCGGCGAAGTACCATATAGACTCTCTGGCGCTTTTTGGCTCCGTGGCTAGAGGTGAAGCAAGAGAGGATAGCGATGTGGATATACTTTTTGAAGTGGCGGACGGGGCTAAACTATCTATCTTTACATATCTCAAACTAGCTGGTGAGCTAGAGGCAAAGCTCCACTCCAAAGTAGATTTGGTAAGAGAGAGTAGGCTAAAAGAAGGCTTGAAACCTTATGTAATGAAAGACGCTTTGTATGTCTAGGGATTGGAGACTATATCTTAACGATATTTTGACGGAATGCGAAAATATCAGAAAGTTTACGGCAAACATAACTTTTGAAGAGTTCACGGGCAACACCGAAAAAGTGTACGCCACGGCAAAGGCTTTTTGAAAACATAGGCGAAGCGGTAAAACAAATCCCAAAAGAGATACGAGACGAATATAGGGGTGTGCCTTGGAGTGAAATAGCGAAAATGAGAGATGTATTGACGCATCACTACTTCGGACTTGACGACAAAGTGCTATGGGATACGCTAGGCGAGGATATGGATAGCTTCGAGGCTACGCTCAAAGAAATAAAAAGCAAATCATAGCCGTCAAACAACCACTCTCCTCCACCAAAAAAGCCAAAAAATGCTATTATGTACGGTAAATCAGAGAGAATAAACGGAGCTTTTTATGAACTATAGCGAAGTAGACAATAGTCTCGCATTTTTAGAAATGGAACTAGAGCTCAAAAAAGAGCTGGACTTTATACTCGAAGAGATTATCACCCTCATAGACAAGTTCGCTCCTAATATCAAAGAGGAGTTCTTGAGACTTAGAAGTATATTCATAGACTCTCGCGGCAAGGAAGAGGTGAACTTTGAGAACATCCTACAGACAAACGACGATATCAACAGCCTGATCAAACTATTTTCCATATATTTTATGCTCCTAAACATCGCCGAAGAGAGAGACGAAATCAGGCGCAAGAAAGTAGACCTAAACGAAACGGTAGAGAGACTCAAAAACGGCGGCTTCAGCAAAGAGGATATCATGGAGACGCTTCATGAGATCAAGTTTTATCCGGTGTTTACGGCGCACCCTACCGAATCGCGCAGAAGGACGTTTCTAGAGGCGCATCACGACCTTATACAAGACTTCTACCGCATATTCAAATACGGCGACGAAAATGCTCTCGAGCACCTAAGATACAAGCTCAACCTAATGTGGCAGACGAATGTCATCAGAGACGAAAAGATTGAGGTGCTATTTGAGCTGGACAATCTGCTTTACATCATAGAGACATCAATCATTCCAGCTCTTACAAACATTCACGGCGAACTCGAAAAGATAGCGGGCAGAATGGACAACC
>CAZZJJ010000306.1:0-1814 GCA_964654405.1 uncultured Treponemataceae bacterium | reverse complement strand
GGTATCAGGCTCGCTTTTCTGACCGGCAATATCAATGACCAATCGCGCCCGAACCTGCTTGCGGCCTTGAAAGAAGGCGCAATCGACATTGTGATCGGGACGCATGCGCTTTTTTCGGATGATGTCGAATATCGCAATCTCCAGCTGGTCGTTATCGATGAACAGCACCGCTTCGGCGTTCTCCAGCGCATTGCGCTTTTCAAAAAGGGAAGAATTCCCGACACCCTGATGATGACAGCGACGCCGATTCCGCGAAGCCTCGCCTTGACCTTTTTCGGCGACCTTGCGGTTTCGAGCATCAGAACCATGCCACCCGGCCGAAAGCCTGTACAAACCCACCTCGCAAAATTGGGTCACGAAACCAAGGTATACGAATTTGTCAGAAACCAGCTCATGCAGGGACATCAGGCATATTTCATTTATCCATTGATCGATGAGTCCGATAAATCCGATCTGCGCAACGCGACCGAAATGGCAAAAAAGCTGGCGGAAGACATTTATCCTGAATTTTCGGTCGCCCTCCTTCACTCACGGTTGAAAGAGGATGAAAAAAACCGAATCATGGATGATTTTGTCGCAGGGCGCTGCCGCATCTTGACGGCCACTACCGTAGTCGAGGTCGGTGTCGATGTTCACAACGCCACGGTCATGGTCATAGAGCATGCCGAGCGTTTCGGGCTCTCGGCTCTGCACCAGCTGCGAGGAAGAGTCGGCAGGAGCGATCAGCAGAGCTATTGTTTTCTCATTTATTCCGACTCGATAACCGATGATGCCAAGAAGCGCCTCAAAGCGATATACGAGTCTACGGATGGGTTCAAGCTGGCGGAAGAAGATTTGAACATTCGAGGACCGGGAGAAATGCTCGGAACCGCCCAGGCAGGTTCTCTGCGCCTTGCCATCGCCGATCCCGTGCGCGATCTCGAAATGCTGAAAAAAGCGCGATTTGAAGCCTTTGCTGTTATAAAACAGGACCCGGCGCTGCTGAATCCCGAGCATCTTATAATCAGAAAAGTCCTGGATTCTCAGGAAAAAATCGCCGATTCACTGTAGAAATCTGCCGAGAGCCAATTTTAAAACTTGGCTATTGTAAAAAGCCTCATTCTGTCAGCGCTTTTTTGCTGGTCCTCCGTTGGAAAGCACAATTTCAGAATAGCCCATGTATTCGATTATTTTTTCCTTGCGGGCTTTCGGTCCGAGAAGGTCCCGTACTTTCTTGTACTTTCGCCGCATGTACTGGATTGAAGGAATGGTTGTGCCGAATCGCTTTGCCAGTTCCCAATCCTTGTGCACGTACCGGCCTGATGCGTCCTTTTTGTTCAGTTCGAGAAACTCCTGAAGTTTCCTTTGATCCCACACAACAGTTTTTCCCTTTGTGTAATCGTGCATCGCGAGCCTGCGTTGTGTGCGCTCATCAGCACCTTCCATTTTTTTCTTTTTCCAGTAGGGGTGCCGGTTGCGCGCGTGCAGAATATCTTCTTTTGTAAAACCGGTTTGCTGCATCCAGACACGGGCAAGTGCAGCTTTTTCAGCAGGAGTCAGCTTGGACTTGAGGGAATTATCAACATACTCATCCGGTGTTCTGGAATCCAGAATGATTTTCTCGTACTTTTTCATACTCTTATTATACTACTGAATGCGGGAAAATCAAAATATTTATTCATAAAGCGGGAAGTGAAAATAAGGAATTACAAATTTGAAAAATCGGCGATCAGACTCTCTGGACAATGAGCGCAGAGAATCCCTTTTTCTTTTTTTCCCCTGCTTTCCGCAGTTCTTTTGGTTTGGATTTTTCAAACCGGGCAATGACACCGGTC
>CAZZJJ010000305.1:0-1822 GCA_964654405.1 uncultured Treponemataceae bacterium | reverse complement strand
GCAAACTCATCGCCTACTACGATTCCAATTCGATATCCATCGACGGCTCCACATCCATCTCCTTTACCGAAGATGTTTCCAGCCGATTTGAAGCATACGGCTGGCAGGTGCTCCACGGCGACATGTACGACTTTGAAGGACTCGCCAGACTTACCGCCATGGCCAAGGCCGAAAAGCATAAGCCAAGCCTGATTGTGCTGAAAAGCATTATCGGCAAGGGCTCTCCCGGCAAGCAGGGCACCTCGGGCGTGCACGGTGCGCCGCTTGGCGAAGAAGAGGCCGCGAAGACCAAGGCCGCGCTGGGCATTCCCCAGGATGTGCCTTTCTATGTCGCACCTGAGGCCTATGAATACTTCGCGCATCATCGCAAAGAACTTTCTGCCCGCAAGGCTGACTGGCAAAAAATCTATGAAGCCTGGGGCAAAGCCCATCCTGAGCTCTCCGAGGAGCTGAGCGCCTGGTTCTTCAATCGGCCGATGTCAGAGCCGGATCTTCCTTCCTTTGCCCAGGGAGAGAAAATCGCTACCCGCAACGCTTCCGGTAAATGCATTACAGCGGTCGCAAAAGCCTGGCCGAATTTTGTCGGCGGCTCGGCTGATCTCACCAGCCCCAATGTGACCCAGCTCCCGCCCGCTCCGGACGGCAATTCCCAAGTGTTCAGCAAGACCAATCCAAAAGGGCGCTACATCCATTTCGGCGTCAGGGAGCACGGCATGGCAGCCATCGCCAATGGCATGGCGCTCTACGGCGGGCTCCGGCCTTTCGCCGCCACCTTCCTCGTTTTTGCTGATTACCTGCGGCCTGCGCTCAGACTTGCCGCGCTCATGAAACTCCCCGTCATCTATGTGCTGACCCATGATTCGATTTATATCGGAGAAGACGGGCCGACGCATCAGCCGGTGGAAACCCTCGCCTCACTGCGAGCCATTCCCAACGTCAGCGTTGTACGCCCCGCCGATGCCGAAGAAACTGCAGTTGCCTGGCGAATGGCTATGGAAAAAACCGACGGCCCGACAGTGCTGGTGCTGACGCGCCAGAATCTGCCGGTATTCGCAAAAGATGATCCGGAGTGGCCGTACACCATGGCGCTTGGCGCCTATGTGGCAAAAAATACCGCTACACCGCCTGACGCGACCATCCTGGCAACCGGCTCGGAAGTCCAGCTCGCATGGCAAGCCTGCGCCTTTGTCGCCGAAAAGCGGCCCGAACTGCAAATCCGCATTGTGTCGGTGACGGATATGCGAGCCTTTGCCAACGCCCCTGCGCCTGTCAAGGAAGCAATCCTGTCTCCTGGTGCCACGGTATTTGCCGTTGAAGCGGGTGTCGCGCAAGGCTGGGAGCGCTTTGCCCGGCCGGATCGAATATTCTCTATTGAGCGTTTTGGCGAATCAGGCCCTGGCGACAAGGTCGCTGAGCATCTCGGTTTTACCGCCGAAAAATTCGCTCAGCTTCTGCTCGCTCATCTGTAAGTTGGGGAATGCCAGGAAAGCAGGAAAATTCCTGCTTTCCATTTTTCAGCAATGATGTATACTGTTTGAAAAGTCCCCGCGCTATCCAAAAAGTCCCTGAATTAATCCACTTTCAGAAGCGAGGTATTTCCGGTATGGGACCGATGGCAGAGTTTTCCAAAGGGCGAAAGAATTCAGATATCACCCATGGCTTCAACAGAAAGTCAAAGCTCCGCGTCTCAGCCGCAGAATTTATCCTTGTCATCTGCGCTATCCTGGTAATCTTAACCGGACTTGGCATTTTTGCGGCAAGTCAATATGCCCAGCTCGCTGCCCAGACTGAAAAGCTGCTCGCTTCCATTGCCTCGCAGAAA
>CAZZJJ010000304.1:0-1823 GCA_964654405.1 uncultured Treponemataceae bacterium | reverse complement strand
TTCATTCCGGAAACCATCTCGGCACTGCGTGCTCTGGCCATTCTGCGGGAAAGCAAAATCAGTACAGCCCTCATCGTAGACGAATACGGCGGTGTTTCAGGCCTGGTAACACGGGGAGACCTGCTAGGCTCCGTCCTGAGCGGTATCGATGAGGGCGCTTCCGCCGAAATTCCCGGTGTAGTCAAGCGAAGCGACGGTTCCTTCCTGGTTGATGGAGCTCTGCCGATTGCTGATTTTTCCGATTCACTCGATTTGGATGAAACCCTCTTCGACACCGATCTGTACGATACAGTCGCCGGACTTGTGCTGGCATGCATGGGTTCCATCCCGAAAGCCGGTGAAAGCTGTGATTGGCAGAACCTGCATATCGAAATTATGGACATGGATGGCAATCGAATCGACAAAGTCCTGGTAGAAAAACGGGATACCGAACAATCCATAGACCAGCCATCCTGAAAAAAGGGCAGGCTTTTAAACCTGCCCTGAAAAAACTCGAAATGCAAAAACCGCGGCATTACTCCGCAAACTGATCCAGCCGGCCTTCCCGGATTACTCGGTACTCTCCCGTCTCGGTATTCAGATCATAGATTGAAAAATTCGTCGCAATATCAAAGCCCGGATGCCGGACGGCAAAGTTGAGCGACGCAGAACCCTGTTCGCCCGACACAATGCGGTGGAATACATTGACTGGCCAGACGACCAGCGCAGGCCCATCGAAAATCACCGTGCCATTGTGCAGTATCCGCTCCGGCTCAACCGTAAAATTCTCGACGCGCCGGTGTTCAAGCGTGTAAATTTCGACATATCGAACGCCATGCAGAACCAGCAGATTGTCTTCCTGATGCGGGTGAAGATACCAGGGACGGGCAATATCGCCGACCGCTCCCGGCGACACCGCACTGCTTTTATGAATCACCCGGTCAATCCCATCTATCCTAGGCAGGTATTGCATTGGAAATATGTCGAAGGCTACGCCCTCAGTCCGCCTGAAGGGTTTCAGTTTGATTACCTTGTAGAATCGTTCAATCTCTTTAACGAGATAGTCCATGCTCTCACCTCCTGTTTTCGATAAAAGCATTTTCAATCCGCGTCAGCGCTTCTGTCAACAGTTGTTTCGGACAGGCGATGTTGATTCGCATGAAACCCGACCCCCCGTTGCCGAACATGGTACCCTCATCCAGCCACAACTTAGTCTTTTTCAAAAAGAATTCCTTCAATTCGGCATCATTCATCCCGAGTTTACGGCAGTCCAGCCAGGCAAGATAGGTACCTTCCAGCGGCAGAACGCTCAGCTCGGGCAGCCTCGCCGCGACAAAGTCCGTGAGCGTTCGGTAGTTTTCTCTGAGATATTCCAGAAGTTCCTCAAGCCATGGCTCCCCATAGGTGTACGCCGCTTCCTGCGCCACAATTCCGAAAACATTGGAGATCCCCAAGCCCAGATTTCCTGCCACCGTCATGAAAGCATCGCGCAGACGCTTGTCCGAAATAATCGCATTGGCGGTTGTCAGCCCTGCGATATTGAAAGTTTTATTCGGCGCAGTCAGCGTAACAGTGATGTCAGCGGCTCCCGGAAGCATGGCAATGCAGGTGTGCCTGGTCGGACCGATGATAAGGTCAGAGTGGATTTCATCAGAAATAATCAGAATACCTTTTCGCCTGCAGATTTCGACAAGGCGCTCGAGCTCTTCCTGTTTCCACACCCGTCCAACTGGATTGTGCGGACTGCAGAGGATAATCATTCTGGTCCGCGCGTCGATTTTTTGCTCCAGATCCTCAAAATCCATCACATAGTGATCCCCGTCGAGACGGAGCTGATTTTCCAC
>CAZZJJ010000303.1:0-1848 GCA_964654405.1 uncultured Treponemataceae bacterium | reverse complement strand
TGGCGCTCGGATTCTTTCCGTTCCTCATCCGACGGAATCGTGTAATAGTAGCCGGAATGACCATCGGCAACCTTGCCCACCTTCAGATACTTGAGATCTCGTGAAAGCGTCGCCTGGGTGACGGTATACCCTTCTTCGACCAACAGCTGGAGCAGGGTATCCTGTGAATCGATTCGATGCGTTTTGATGAGATTTCGAATAACCTTGAGCCTTTCAAGTCGTTCTTTCATATCAGGGGTTTCTCCATGTAAAACAAAAGCCGTTTATTATTGCATGAAAATGCAGAATTAGGCAAGGACAAACGCGAAATTATATTCGGCTATTTCACTAACGAATCCAGCCAAGTTTCTGCTGAATCCCATGAAAGAACATATCCCAGTTGGTGCGGTTTTCAAAAAATTCCCGGGCGGACTCATATCCGGAATCGAACAGTTTTCGGTAGGTTTCATCACCTGTATCCACATCGAAAAATGTTATCGGAACACCTTTATCGTCAATAAATATCGTCCTTCCCTTGTTTCTTTCACTGGCAGCGACCAGGTGCTCCTGTACCAGCAAGAGGGATTCAAAAAGAGCGCCCAGATAATCCACAAGGCTGTCAACCTTTTTATACCGGGTTTCATTGGGGGAAGTAAAAATGAACATACCGAGCGTCTCGGTATTGACACCATTAACGATTTTCCTGCCATAACGCTGGTCATCAAAAAGACTGATGGGATAGTTCCACATGATACCCCCGTCAACATAACTCTGCGGTTCTGATGTCCCAGGGTATTGGTATTGGATAGATTCAAAATATAAAGGAATAGACATAGAAATTCGCACCGCGAGCGCCACTTCCATATCAGGTGTCGTCTCGTATGAAAAGACGCGGCTCATTCGGTTGCTGATATCGGTACCGGTTATGTAGAGGTCAAGAAACTCCCGCCCTCCTGCATGGATTGAAGCGTTCCTGAAATCGGAAAACGTATAGCTTTCCTTTTTAACCGTGAACTGCCTCGCTATGACATCCTTGAGCCAGGTATAGAAGTAGTCGCTGGAATACCAGCCGCGATCCTGAATGAATCGCATCGAACATTGGACATTTTTAAAGACCGCCCGGAACTGGTTTCTGATGGCAAGGGGATTAGCCTTGAGAAATCTGACATGTTCTTCAGTCTGCGTTCCTTCGCTCGGCACCTTTCGGTATTCCAGGCTATCGCTGATCTCATGAATTTCTCTAAAAGAAGAAAAATTCATGGCGACAACCGTTGCCGTTATGGCTCCGGCAGAAGTACCGGCAACGCGCTCAATCGAACGCATGAGACCTTTTTCATAGAGAAATTGCAGGGCACCGAGATAGGCAATACCGCGAACCCCGCCGCCTTTGAAAACGAGATTTCTATAAGCCGCCATGGGAATAGTATACCATTTCCGCCGATGTGGTTGAATAGGGCGCTTAATTGAATATTTCGGTATTTGGCGATAGGCTTTCATCATGCAAAAACCATGGCAGCATGATATGCGGCAGAGAATCACGGAATTGCCCGATCACGAGCATTCAGCACTTATCGCTGAATTGATACAAAAAAACGCGCTTCCCTTTGCGGCAACTGCATATTGGCTTTCGCTTGCCGATGAAGATTACCGGACCTGCGAAAGGGATGCCCGCGGCGTGCCGCGGGATCCTATCCTTGCCCAGGCTTTACCATCGCCTGAGGAGCTGGAAATTTCAGCGCTTGAAAGCCTTGACCCGCTCAATGAAACCAGGCATTCACCCTATCCGCGGATTGTCCACCAATATCCATCACGGGTACTGCTCCGGACAACCGGCGAATGCGCGCTCTTCTGCCGGCATTGTTTCAGGCG
>CAZZJJ010000302.1:0-1877 GCA_964654405.1 uncultured Treponemataceae bacterium | reverse complement strand
TAAAGACACTTTCCGGCGGCGAGGTGCGGCGTTTGATGCTGGTTCGAATTCTGGCGGAATCCCCGAACATGCTCCTTCTGGATGAACCGACCAATGATCTTGATATCGAAACCATAGAGCGCCTTGAAGAATATCTTGAAGATTTCGGAGGAACCGTTATCCTTGTTTCTCACGACCGCCTGCTTGTGGACAAGCTTGCCCAGAATCTGCTCATTTTCAAAGGCAGCGGCGTAATGGAGCGGTATTCGGGGAGCTACCTGGAGTGGAGCGAGCACAAGGAACGGGAGACTTCGGCGCTTTTGTCAGCTGAAAAGCCGAAATCGAAAAAACCTGGCGCGGCGGATGACAGGCGCGACACCCAAAAAACTTCTGTCGGCCGCGACAAGCTCAGCTTCAAGGAAAAGCGCGAATTTGAAAATCTGCTGAACGAAATTGATGCACTGGAAACCGAAAAACGCACGCTTGAAGAAAGTTTTGCCAATCCGAAAGCGTTCGGGCCCGACATGCAGTCAGCCCATGCGCGGTATGAAGAAATCGAAAAGCTTCTGGAGCAGAAAATGGCTCGATGGGAACATCTGGCGGAGCGCGAAGGCTGAAAAATTCGATATGAATAAAGATACAATTCCGGGTCTTGCATTCCAGCGGACAGCGGAGTAAACTCGCCGAAACTATAGATGGAGGCACAATATGTCTTTTGAGAGCATGGTGATTCCAGGATCGCTGGAACCTGCCCAGCTTGCATCTCTCGATTGGGGGAAGATAGGATTTTCGCTGACGGTTACCCCCTACATGGGCGGAAGCGTTGCCGGCCCGGATGGAGCATTCGAGCCCTGTGCCGTGGTAAAAACCGGCGTCCTGAAAGTGCCGCCCCAGGCTTGCGCCTTGAATTACGGACAGGCGATGTTTGAGGGGATGAAAGCCCGAATCGGCGTTGACGGCAAAATCAGGCTGTTCAGACCGGAAGCCAATGCCGCCAGAATGGCCAGCGGCGCCGCGCGGTTCATGATGCCCGCTCCTTCAACCGAACTTTTCATTGAGACTGTCACTAAAGTGGTCAAGGCCAATCGCGATTATATTCCTCCCTATGGGAAAGGTTCCCTTTATATAAGACCGCTGCTTTTCGGCATCGGCAAGACGCTCCAGCCAGCCCCGTCCGACACAACCATGTTCGTGGTCTATACCCAGCCGGTCGGCCTTTATTTTAAAGGAATGGCTTGCATAACCATCAAAGCCGACGACACCTATCAGCGCGCCGCCGCCCGCGGAACCGGCTTTGTCAAAGCCGCCGGCAACTACGCGCCATGCTTCTATCCTGCCGCTGAAGCCAAACATGAAGGCTTTTCCGACGTTCTTTATCTGGACCATGACGGCGAACATGTGGAAGAGGTCGGAAGCGCCAACTTTGCCATGGTGAAGAACGGCACGCTGTATGTAGCCGATTCGCCCTCCATCCTGCGCGGCATTACACGGGATTCAGTCATGCGAATCGCCCGCGAAATCCTCGGAATCGAAGTTGTTTTCGCACCGCTGGAACTGGACCGAGTGCTCGGTCTTGGCGCGTACGCAGGACAAGGCCCTGCTGAGGAAGCCTTCTGCACCGGCACCGCCGCAGCCATCTCCCCGATCGGCGCAATGCGCTGGAAGGACGCCGACTACAGCTTCTCAGGCGGCGCTATCGGCCCGATCACCCAGAAGCTGTTCGACACTATCGACGGCATCCAGACAGGCCGCATTCCCGACCCCTTTGGCTGGACTGTGGTTGTTGACTGAATTGCAGGGCAGAATGGCGCGGCGGGTATCCGGTTCCGCAGGCAGGATGCCTGGTTCCGCCCGGGGGCATCAAGCGGTGCCGTGAAGCTGTCTCAGGAAAAAGCGCT
>CAZZJJ010000301.1:0-1880 GCA_964654405.1 uncultured Treponemataceae bacterium | reverse complement strand
CGAACAGCCAGATCTTTCGCTTTTTTTTCAGAAAGGCCGAAGGATGCCACTTCGGGTTCACAGTATACCGCACTTGGAATGGTATAAGGATTGATATATTTTTCTGCAGGTTCGGGACTACCTTTGAGAAGGTGCGCGATATGTTCAACCGCGATTTCGCCTGCTTTGGACGCCACATGGGCAAGCTGAGGCTGTGTTGTAATATCGCCGATGGCATAAATTCCTGAGGCTGAAGTTTCATAATATTCGCCGGTTTCCAAATAGCCGCGCTGGCTCCTGACTCCGAGCGATTCAATCCCGATATTTTCCGTATTCGGCGCTCTGCCGACCGAAACCAGAAGTTTTTCCGCTTCCAGCACCGCGGCTGTTCCGTCCTTGAGTGTCAGGGAAACTTTGACGCCTGTCTCAGAAGGTTCCGCACGCTCAGCCTTCGCTGAAGTGTGGATTTTTATGCCGCGCGCCAGAAATGCCTTCTCCACAACTTTAGCGCTTTCTTCGTCTTCCAGCGGCAGAACCTGGCTCATGAGCTCGAGGACGGTTACCTCGACGCCAAAAGATCGAAGCACATAGGCAAACTCCATCCCGATCGCCCCAGCCCCCAGGATAATCATGCTTTTGGGCAATTTTTCCATCATGAGCATGCCGGTTGATGAGAGGATCTTTTCTTCATCGATTTCGAATCCGGGCAATGAGCGGGGACGCGAGCCGGTTGCGAGAATGATCGCCTTGCCGCGCACCAGGATTTCTTCGCTTTCCGAGGTGACCAGAACAGAATTTTTATCTGAAAGCCGTCCGAACCCTTTTATGAGTTCGACTTTATTTTTTTTCAGAAGATAGGCGACACCTTTGGAAAGCCGGTCCGCGGCGAGCCGCGAAGCTTTGTACACTGGGGTATAGTCAAATCCTGAAAGATCGATGGCTGCGCCGGTTTTTTCAAGCAGTGCTTTACCCCCGCTGAATAAGCTTGCCTGATGAATCAGGGCTTTGGAGGGAATGCAGCCGATATTGAGGCAAACACCTCCCGGATTGTCCTTTTCGATGACAGCCGCAGTCAGACCAAGCTGGCTCGCCCTGATGGACGCGACATATCCGCCAGGTCCAGCTCCCAGAATCACGACATCAAAAGATTTTTCGATCATGATGGATCACTCCTCGTTTCAGTATTGCCCACTTTTCCCGAATTACAGCAGTACCGAGGCCGGCTCTTCGATAAAGAGCGCCAGATCCTTGAGAAACCGTGCGCCAACGGCGCCATCGATACTTCGGTGATCACAGCCGAGCGTCAGTGTCATCATGGAGATTACACCGATACTTCCATCCTCCTGCGGGACGGCTTCTTTTTTAATCGCTCCCACAGCAAGAATTGCCGATCCGGGCGGATTTATTATAGCAGTAAATTCATCGATTCCGAAACTGCCAAGATTGGTAATTGTGAAGGTTCCGCCTTCATATTCAGACGGAGCAAGCCCTTTTGTCCGTGCTTTTTCTATCAGGGCTTTCATTTCGGTGTCGATCTGGCGTACGGATTTATCGGCGCAGTCGCGGACAACCGGTGTGATGAGACCATCGTCGAGGGCAACAGCAAGCGCAATATCTGTCGCAGCAAATTGCTCGATATAATCGGAAGCAAAATGGACATTGATTTCCGGATGGCGTTTCAGGGCTTCCGCAGCAAGCTTCATGAGGAGGGCATTCAATGATGCCTTTTCAGTGCTCTGAGCTAATTCAGCGGAAAATTGGCGCAAGGCAAGCAATTTTTCTGCGCTGACTTTTTTCTTGAGATAATAATGGGGAGCCGTGAAGAAAGATTCAGAAAGTCTCCGGGCAATCACTGCGCGTTTTCCTGAAACCGGAATTTTTGCAGGAGCGCTCTGCGGCTG
>CAZZJJ010000300.1:0-1889 GCA_964654405.1 uncultured Treponemataceae bacterium | reverse complement strand
TCCAGATTTCCGCGGAATCGGTATCTCGGGGAATCCCGTCTTCGCCGGCAAAAACCGTGACAGAAAGTTTTTCAACCGGAATGCCAAGGTATTCCGGACTGGTCAGAAATTCGAAGGACCAGCTGATAGCTTCCTTTTTAAAATAATCTCTGAGCGACCAGTTGCCGAGCATCTCAAAAAAAGTAAGGTGGCTCGGATCGCCGACAGCTTCTATATCCCCGGTTCGGATGCATTTCTGATAGTCAGTGAGGCGGTTCCCTGCAGGATGAGGCTCGCCCAGCAAATAGGGAACCAGCGGATGCATGCCGGCAGTGGTAAAAAGAACGGTTGGGTCGTTTTCCGGGATGAGGGACTTGCCGCTGATTTCTGCATGTCCCTTGGATTTGAAAAATTCGATATATTTCTTTCGCAGTTCATGAATCGTAATCATGGGCCGAAGTGTACGACAGGAAACGCAGTATCGTCAATAAGAGCTTAATAGTCGCTCGAAGCCGGGCTGCTTTCCAGGCTTTTCTATTTTCCGAAAAACTTTAAAAATTGATACTTTTTAGTTGAATGATTGTTCATTTATTATATACTTAATAGTTACCATTGAGAAATGAATGGCGGAGGGTTTACTATGAAAATCCTGGTTACCGGCGGTTTTGGGAATGTCGGAAGAAGCACAGTGAATGCTTGTGTCAGAGCGGGACATGAAACGGTCATTTTCGAAAGCCCGAGCGCACTGAAAAAGGCAAAGGCAGGATTGCAGAGTCTTATCAAGACCCGCTGGCGCGCATGCCGCCTCATGACAGGAGATGTCAGATCATTTCAGGATATCGAGCGGGCATTACTTGCTTTTGAGGGCGGTCCTGATGCCATCATACACCTGGCAGCACTCATTCCTCCCGCTTCAGAACGCGATGAAGCTAAAACCAGGAGCATCAATATCGGCGGCTTGCAAAACATTCTTGCAGTCTGCACAAAAAACAATCTGCACCCTCGTATTGTTTTTGCTTCAAGCATCGCCACCTACGGTGACCGCCTCAAGGATTTTTGGATTCGAAAAGACGATCCTTTGCACCCTTCTGATGTGTACAGCCAGACCAAGGCAGCCTGCGAGCAGCTGCTTTCGCAGTCGGGTTTTGAATATGTCATTCTGCGGCTTTCCTATGTCGCATGGGCACAATGGCTGCCCTTCGATCCATTGCTGTTTGCCATGCCTCCTGAAACTCGAATCGAAATAATCCATACCGAAGATGCTGGGAGAGCTTTTGCCAATGCCGCTGTCCTGCCAGGCATCGGAGGACAAATTTTCAATATCGGCGGCGGAGCAGCCTGCAGAACCAGCTTCAGAGCCTATCTGGATCGAATGTTCAGATATTTCGGCCTGGGGAATTCGGATTTTCTTTCCGATGAGCTCTTCGCCAAAGACAGTTTTCATTGCGGATGGTATGCAGACTCCGATGAGGCCGATTCGATTCTGCAATTCAGAAGAAAAACGCTGGAAGACTATTATGAAGAAGTGCGGTGGGAAAAACGGTTGCTTGCGCCATTCTCATCTCTGGCTGCACCTCTTGTAAAAGCCTGGCTTGTAAAAATGAGTCCGAATTTTAAAAAGAAACCGAAGGAACGGGGAGCCGGCATCCGAGGACGTGCTCAACTGAAGCGCAGAGGAATCTGATTATTTCGTTTTGATCGATGGCAAGGCCGGTTTGATGATTAAGGCGGACGGTTTCCAGGCTCCCCAGCAGCATGACCGACAAGCCAGTTCTGATTGAAGCAGAGTCCAAGTCAACCCTGCCCGGTTCTGCAGCCTTAAATTCGTCCAGGATACCGGCAATAAGATTGGATAAATATGAAAGCTTTTCATCCAGGTGATGCGGCTTGCCGCTTTCAGAAAGCAAGAT
>CAZZJJ010000299.1:0-1897 GCA_964654405.1 uncultured Treponemataceae bacterium | reverse complement strand
CCGCATATTTGCGGAGCCTGGGAGTCATGGATGATCCTGTAACGCAGTTTGTCCGCTTTGCCGGCGGTGTCGCACGAGGAAACTGGGGAAGGTCTATTTCGGTCTATCCCAGATCACCAGTCATGACCATAATTAAGGAAAAAGCGCCATATTCGCTTTGGTTCGGGCTGGCCGCTTTGGTACTGAGCATGGGGTTGGGACTGACCATGGGTGTTCTGATGGCCCGTCATAAGGACGGTGTTTTTGACACTTTTGGAACCATATATGTCACCATTGTCCGCGCAATTCCGAGCCTCATCTGGCTTTTTCTAATACAACAATGGGTTACTGGATTGCTAGGCTGGCCGATGGTTTTCTATGAAGACAGACCGGTGTCCTGGATTCTTCCGACAATTTCTCTGGCTCTGACGGGGATTGCCTGGTATGCGATATGGCTCAGGCGCTTCATGGTGGATGAAGAAAACAAGGATTATGTCAAGTTCGCGACCGCCAAGGGAATTCCGCGGACAAGAATCATGCGGAAGCATGTTCTGCGAAACGCGCTGGTGCCGCTTATTCAATATTTTCCTCAGCAAGTATTGCTCACGATCGCCGGTTCCCTTCTAATAGAAAGTATTTATTCGATTCCCGGCATGGGAGGACTGCTCGTCAACGCCATCCGACAGCAGGACAATCCGCTGGTGCAGGCGCTGGTACTTTTATATGCCGTGCTTGGAATTGTGGGAGTTTTCCTGGGTGATCTGCTCATGGCAGCCGTAGACCCGCGTATCAAGCTGGCGGGCGCTGAGGGAGGCCAGGAATGAAACGCGAAATTCCGATGGTCAGTGATGAGCTTTTCCGACCTGCACCTTTCAATGAATCTGAAGCTGAATTGACCGGCTACGCCCGCTATTCGTACTGGCGTTCTACCTTTCGGACTTTTTTGAAAAGCCCGGTTTCGATTGCCTTGCTTGCGCTGATTTTTGTGCTGACGTTGTTTGCTTTTGCGTACCCTGTGCTTTCAAAAACCGATCCGAACGCCGTCGCGCTCGATACAAGCCGCTGGAATATCAAGCCTGGGCCGGAGGGCGGCATTTTCGGCACCGACGGTTTGGGCCGTGATATCTGGGCGCGGACCTGGTACGGAACCCGCACATCCCTTTTGCTTGGCTTTGTCATCGCGTTGTTTGATGTCGGCATCGGCATGATAGCCGGCGCACTCTGGGGCTATGTCAAGCGCATCGACCGTATCATGACAGAACTCTATAATGTTCTAAATAATATCCCCCAGACAGTGTTTCTGGTCCTCCTTGCCTATATCATGAGGCCGGGCTTTTGGACGATTGTCGTTGCGCTCTGCTCCACCGGCTGGATCAGTATCGCGCGGTTTGTGCGGAACAAGGTCATGAGCATCAGGGACGCCGAATACAACATCGCGTCGCGCTGTCTCGCGACGCCCCTGCCGCGCATAATCCAGAAAAATGTTCTTCCTTACCTGGTCAGCATTTTGATCATGGAAGCTGCCCTGACCATTCCCTATTCGATTGGGGCCGAAGTATTCCTGGGATTCATTGGACTCGGACTGCCGGTAGAGGCGGTTTCGCTGGGGAATCTGGTCAATCAGGGAAAGAATACTTTTATGCTGTATCCCTACCAGCTGACCTGGCCGACTGTAATCCTGGCAGCTATCACCATTTCATTCTATATCGTCGGCAATCGTTTTGCTGATGCGTCAGACCCGAGGAACCATGTATGAGCGGCGCTCTCCTGCTTTCTGCTGAAGATCTTGTCGTCCAGTTTTCCTTGCGGGGCAGAAAACTGACAGCCCTGCGCGGGGCTTCTCTTGAGCTTTTTGAGGGAGAAACTCTCGCGGTTGTCGGGGAGTCCGGCTCCGGGAAAAGTGTTTTAGCGAAAACCT
>CAZZJJ010000298.1:1364-1909 GCA_964654405.1 uncultured Treponemataceae bacterium | reverse complement strand
GCAGGCGGCCCTTCCGTTCACCGCATCATACTACCAGTGATGTGGCATTGGTAGGTGGTGGAAGTGTTCCGCAGCCCGGAGAAATTTCATTGGCACATAACGGCGTTTTATTCCTGGATGAGTTGCCCGAATTCAAAAGAACAGTATTGGAAGTAATGCGACAACCCATGGAAGAAAGGAAAGTGAGTATTTCACGAACCAAAATGATACTTGATTTTCCGGCCAGTTTCATGCTCCTGGCTTCCATGAATCCCTGCCCTTGCGGTTATTATAATCATCCGGAAAAAGCCTGTAGTTGTCCGCCCGGCGCCGTACAGAAATACCTCAATAAAGTATCCGGTCCACTGTTAGATCGCATAGACTTGCATGTAGAAGTAACACCCGTGGCATTCACAGCGTTGAATGATGACAGGCAAGCAGAAAGTTCCGCCTCCATACGCGAACGCGTAGTGGCAGCACGTGATCTGCAAGCTGAACGCTATAAAGAACATCCCGGCATTTACGCCAATGCACAGATCAATACTCAGTTAATGCAGGAACACTGT
>CAZZJJ010000298.1:902-1354 GCA_964654405.1 uncultured Treponemataceae bacterium | reverse complement strand
CAACTGAATAACATTTGTAACAACCTGTTACGAAAAGCCATGGAACGCCTCAACCTGAGTGCCCGTGCATACGACCGCATCCTCAAAGTGAGCCGCACTATTGCCGATCTGGACGCCAGCCAGGAAATCCGCCCTGAACACTTAGCCGAAGCCATTCAATACAGGAGCCTGGATAGAGAAGGATGGGCGGGATAAAGTAACCAGATTGGAGGACGCAGATTGCGACCTTCAAAGCAGTATCTGTTTTATTTACAAATAATAAATGTCTGCACTAATGGTGAAAAACGAAATATTCGAGGCATTATTGTCCACCGATTTCTTTGCAACACAGGCATAGTGCCAAACATCAAAACTTTACGTATACTTGCAGAAGCCGATTATAGCAGATCAACTGCCATTGATTTTGGCAACTATTATGCGACTATTTAGAATCATACGACTTATATGGACTT
>CAZZJJ010000298.1:0-882 GCA_964654405.1 uncultured Treponemataceae bacterium | reverse complement strand
CCGCTATCCATTATTATTACAGCTTTTTGCCTTAGAGCATTCTGGATATATGGTTTCTCGGCTTTCTTCGGTATCTTTTGGGGTAAAATTGTTACATTAGGATTGACATATTATCTTATAAACAGTAATAAAAAAAATGAATATTATTACTATCAAAATTTAGGTCTTGCAAAGACGCTACTGTGGGCGGCTACATTAGTTTTTGACTTTGTTTTCTTTCTCTTACTTATCTTTCTGGCATACCAATTCAAATGAATCACGTATTAGAAATAGATAGTACTCAGCTCCAATTCGGCGGAAGAAAAATATTATCTAGCATTTACCTTAGATGCGAAACCGGCAAGATAATTGGATTGCTAGGGAAAAACGGGCAAGGAAAATCTTGCCTGATGAAAGCTATTTATGGTAGTTTACCATGCGAGAAGTCCGTTCGGTTTGATCACATTTCTATTGTTGAAAGTTTCAAACACCCTGACTTAATTGTATATTTACCACAGTGTAATTTTATTCCAAAATCACTTTCACTTCGTCGAATATTTCAAGATTTCACCCTGGAGTACAGTGAATTTCAAAATAGATTTTCGGAGTTTGCAAAAAGAGAAAAAGATACTGTTGGCAGTCTTTCGGGAGGAGAGCGTAGATTATTAGAGTTGTATATAATCGCAAAGTCTAAATCACAGTTCGCTTTGCTGGATGAACCTTTCACACACCTAAATCCACTACAAATTGAAAAGGCCAAACAGTTGCTTAAAGAAGAAAAGGAGCATAAAGGCCTACTTATCACTGACCATATGTACAGACATATCATTGACATTTGCGATTCCCTGTATGTATTAACCAATGGACAAACAAAAAAAACAAAAAGCGTTGCCGACATTGACA
>CAZZJJ010000297.1:0-1909 GCA_964654405.1 uncultured Treponemataceae bacterium | reverse complement strand
AATCCCCTGCTCTATATTCCAACCGGAGATCTGGGCTCATACCCGGCGAGCAAGCTCATCTATGTTCTCGGCGCTGATGTGACGGTACCGGTTTTGACAGGAGATCTTTTGTCATTGACCATGTTCGCCGAAGGAGCCCGGGAAATGAATGGCGCCATGGGAGCCATCGGAGGACTTCGCGGCAAACTGATCGGTATTGTCAAATATGGAGCACAGGTTCGCTATTTGCAGGAAGGCTTCATTCCTACTTACTTTGACGCAAACTACGACCTCTACCGGGCAGACCGTTTCAAGTATATCGAGGACACAGTTCCCGGCAGTTTTACTCCGGGGTGGCTTGCCAATATCGGTTTCACGCTGTTTAACAACCTGTTCGTTTTTGATGCAACACTGGACGGACCCTTTGCTGCCATACCCTCAGTCGCAACCAGCAACTCCGGAGAATATCCTCACTTAAAAGGCAGTCTGCTTTTGAAAGATGGGCTTATTGGCGGGCTTTCATTTGAGGGCGGATATGAAAAATACTTTATCGGACGGGCAAAGCCATTTTTGCAGGATATCATCGATCCGACTGATGCCGTCATCGGTCTGGCAGTCCATTACAAGACTGGAGCGACTGTCCTGACGCTCAACTACGCATACCGCTGGGATCCATCTATTGATGACTGGGATGTCAGTTCCAGCCTGAGCGCCTCGGTGCGCTTCTAACGAAGAGGGAGGATTGGCATGAAAAAAATTGTTGCTCTTTCACTTCTGCTCGCGTTGCTGATTCCATCTGCCGCTTTTGCGCAGGAAGGAATCGGAGCAGGCATTCTGGGGTGGGCACGCGAAAATCTGGCCATGGAAATGGGATCGGTAACCATTGACGGAGTCGGGTATTCCAAGATTGTTCTTGCTCCGGAAGTCAGAATGGGCAGGCTTAAACTTGGTCTTTACCTGCCTGTAATCTACAAGGACGACCTTTTCAATCCTTCCACCTGGTATGCACCGGGCGGAAACAACGAATGGGATTTCGGAGCGGCATACTGGGGAACCAATACGATGAAAGCCCTTCTCGATGTCGCATCGGACCTTGTACTAAAAATCAAATATCTTGAATATGGTCAGCCGCTTGAGGATAAGTTCTTCTTCAAGGTCGGCAACCTGCATGATCTCACCATCGGCCACGGACTCATCATGCGGAATTATCGGAACGATACCGACTTCCCGAGCATCCGGAGAACCGGCGTCAATGTCGGCTACGATTTCGGGGCTGTCGGCTTTGAAGCGCTGGCCAATGACCTGCCTATTCCTGAAATTGTCGGGACGAGGCTGTATGTAAGGCCGATAAAAGGCTTTAAGCTGGCATTCGGCATTTCCGGCGTCGCTGATCTCAATGCAGGCAAGGATCTTGCAGGCACAGCCTGGGAAACCGCAGGCGAAAATCTAGTGTTTATTGGGTCCGGGGTTGATTTGGATCTTCCTATCATCCCGGCAAATCCGATATTGGGAGTCAGAGCTTTCGCCGGCGCAGCAGTCACCATGCCCTATGTGAAAGCCAATTTTACAAGTCCGAACAATGCGTCAACCGTCACTCAAGGCTTCAGAACCGATCTTATATGGGACAATGCAGGACCGCACAACTATGGCGCAGCAGCGGGCTTTTTGGGCAATGTGTTGTTTATCGATTGGCGCCTTGAATACCGCTATTTCACCGGCATTTTCAGACCGAGTTTCTTTGATTCGACCTATGAGCGCGCCCGCTCGCTGTTTGTCCAGGAATATGTCGGCTATCTCGACGGAACAAAGGGGATCAACAGCGCTCCGACCGTCATGGGAGTGTACGGCGAAGCAGGCGTCTCGCTCTTCAAGGAAAAACTGAGTTTCTCAGCCGGCTATATGTGGCCATGGTCCTTTGACGCCGGATTCA
>CAZZJJ010000296.1:0-1910 GCA_964654405.1 uncultured Treponemataceae bacterium | reverse complement strand
GTGATAGATCTGAGCGCAGGGACCGCGACCGAGCTGGTGCAGGAGGCGCAGGCTGTTCAACCCAACACGGAAGCTGATTTCATGCGGTTGTTCGATATGGTCCTGCCGAGCTGTGCCATGCTTGTAGTGTCCGGAACGAAGGCTTCGGGGTATTCAGATCGAATTATCCCGCGGATGGCTGAGCGGGCGTTTCAGCTCGGCATACCGGCTATTCTGGATATTAAAGGGCAGGATCTGCTGGCATGTCTGCGTTGGCGTCCGCTTGTTGTCAAGCCGAATATCCATGAAGCGCTCGCCACCTGGCCGCTGGGGACGGAAAAGAGCGAAGGGCGGGCAGAGCCTCTGCGCGCTTATATTGCCGCCATCGCCGCTGCGCTGAAAATTCGATATGGAACCGAACTTGTCGTGACCCGGGGCAAAGAGTCTATCTGGTTCAATGAGGACGGCCAGCCAGCGGAAGAACCAATTGTGCCGGCCAGGGTAATTAACCCGATCGGGTCGGGCGACTCCTTTACCGCGGGGCTTGCCCATGTCATGCTGAACGGAGGGAGCTTGCGCGAAGCTGTCCGGGAAGGCGCCCGGCTCGGCGCGCGGAACGCGGAAAACCTGAAGGTTGGTTCGCTCAACCCTTGATGGAGGCATAGCATGAATAATTTCGAATACCAGAATCCGACCAAGATAATCTTTGGACGCGACAGCGAAGCAAAAGTCGGCGTGGAGACAGCCCGGTTTTCCAAAAAGGTTTTGCTCCACTTCGGCGGGGCAAGCGCGCGGAATACAGGGCTTTTAGATCGAATTAAGGCTTCTTTGGCTTCAGCCGGTGTCGAATGGGCCGAGCTCGGGGGCGTGCGGCCAAATCCGGTGCTCAGTCTTGTCAATTCGGGCATCGAGCTATGCCGAAAAGAAAAAATCGGCTTTATTCTCGCGGTCGGCGGCGGCAGTGTCATCGATTCAGCCAAAGCTATTGCGGTTGGCGTCCCTTATGCGGGAGATGTCTGGGATTTCTACACGGGAAAAGCGATTCCTGCATCCGCATTGCCGCTGGGTACAGTGCTTACCATTCCCGCCGCCGGCAGTGAATCCAGTTCAGGCAGCGTGATCACCAATGAGGCCGGGCTTTTAAAGCGAGCGCTCAACCACGATCTGCTGTATCCGCGTTTTTCAATTCTGAACCCAGTTCTCGCCTACACCCTGCCGAAAAATCAGCGGGCCTATGGTGTGGCTGACATCATGGCTCATCTCATGGAACGGTATTTTACCAATGTTCCCGCTGTCGAATTTACCGATCGGCTGATTGAGGCAACCTTGAAAACCGTCATCAGCGCGGCACCGCGCATTTTCAACGATGAACCAGATTACGACGCCTGGGCTGATGTCATGTGGGCGGGTACCATCGCGCACAACAATCTTCTGGACACCGGCAGGATCGGTGACTGGGCTTCGCATGATATCGAACACGAGCTGAGCGGCATCTATGATATTCCGCATGGCGCAGGGCTCGCGATTATCTTCCCATCCTGGATGCGATACACCCTTTCCCATGACCCCGCTCGCTTTGCCCAGTTCGCCGCCCGGGTCTGGAATGTTGAGCCCTATTTTTTTGATACAAACCGTGTTGCAGAAGAAGGCATCCAAAGGCTTTCCAGTTTCTGGTCGAGCCTCGGCCTTCCGTCCAAGCTCGCGGATCTTGGCATAGGCCCTGAAAACCTGAGCCTGATGGCTGACAAATGCACAAGCGGGGATACGAAAACCGTCGGGCGCTTTGTGGAGCTTCGGAAGTCGGATATCGAAGCGATTTATACCGCTGCTTTTTGAGCTTAGTGTCTCGAACCTTGTATATTTTGCGCAAGGCTCGATCGAATCCTTTCCTGGCCCTCCCATGCCCTCACCCAACTGCATACTTCGGCAGA
>CAZZJJ010000295.1:0-1941 GCA_964654405.1 uncultured Treponemataceae bacterium | reverse complement strand
TCGTCATCGGCGCCTCAACCGGCGGGCCCCCGGTTCTGCAGACCATTCTTTCACGCCTGCCAAAGCCATTCCCGCTGCCAATCGTCATTGTCCAGCATATCGCATCGGGCTTTGCCTCAAGTCTGGCGGAATGGCTGAACAACACCTGCGGGCTGAAAGTCGTTCTTGCTGAAGACAATACCATCGCAACTCCCGGTGTCGCCTACATCGCGCCGCACGGCAGCCACACAACCATTTCCGCAGGCGGGGTATTCAATCTGCAGAAACCAGCGGAAAACGAAATTCTGGTTCCAGCGGTCAATCCGCTGTTCAAATCGGCAGCGGCAGCGCTGGGCTCTTCCTGTATCGGCATCCTGCTGACAGGCATGGGTAAAGATGGGGCGGAAGGACTGCTCGACCTGAAAAACGCAGGCGCGCT
The DNA here is from genome assembly GCA_964654405.1 of uncultured Treponemataceae bacterium. Taxonomy (GTDB): domain Bacteria; phylum Spirochaetota; class Spirochaetia; order Treponematales; family Rectinemataceae; genus JAJTBL01. The sequence continues at coordinate 1,523 of CAZZJJ010000295.1, read as the reverse complement.
GACTATTATTCAAGATAAAATAACCTCAATTGTCTACGGAATGCCCCGGGAGGCTGAAAAACTGGGCGCCGCCCAGCTCATTCTTCCTCCGGAAGAAATAGCGTCGGTTCTTGAGGAAATCGGCAAAAAAGCAGCAATGGGAGATAAATAATGGACAACAACCACATTCTGATTGTTGAAGACAGCCTGACTCAGGCAATGCGCCTTCGCTATATCCTGGAAAAAGAAGATTTGATGGTCGATGTCGCGACCAACGGCCGTGAGGCATTGGACATTCTCAGAAATATCCCAATCAACATAGTCATCAGCGATGTCATGATGCCCGAGATGAATGGTTATGAGCTGTGCAAGGCCATGCGGGCCGACCCGAAACTTTCTTCAATTCCCGTCATGCTGGTGACAACCCTGTCGGATCCGACCGATGTTATTCGAGCCCTCGAAGCAGGCGCTGATAATTTCCTGATTAAGCCCTATGATGAATCAACGCTGATTTCCCGAATCAAATACATCATCGCGAATATGGAAATACGGAAAACGCAGGGCGCCGAGATCGGCCTCGAAGTGTATTTCAATGGTAGAAAGTATTTCCTGAATTCGTCCCGAATCCAGATGATAGACCTTTTGCTTTCAACCTATGAAAGCGCCATTCAAAAAAATGAGGAACTCAACACAACCAATCAAAGATTGGAAGAAGCGCTGGACAATATCATCACCTTGCAGAAAAACTATCTCCAGCTGCTCGAAACCAATGTGGATGCCATTGTTGTCTACGATAATAAAAATCTGGTTCGTTATGCCAATCCATCGGCAAACGCCATTTTTGTCAGCAAAAAAGACAGCCTCCTGAATAAAAAAGTGCCCTTCGAGCTGGATACCAGCAGTGACAGCCACGAAATCGAAGTCACCGATCCCGATGGTCAGGTTCTCACCCTTGATGGCAGAACCATGACGACCGACTGGGATGGCGAAATGATGACGCTCGCTGTTTTCAGGGATATGACTGAAGCTACACGTCTCAGAAAAGAGCTTGAGCAAATGTCGCTGGAAGATGACTTGACCGGGCTGTACAACCGCCGGGGATTCAATCTTCTGGCAGATCGAATGGTACGGCAATCCAAGCGCTTCAATATGCAGCTCTTTGTCCTCTTTGCCGATCTCGATGGCTTAAAGCACATTAACGATACGCTGGGGCATCCTGAGGGGGACCTGGCTATTTCGACTGTCGCATCCATCATGAAAAAAACGTTCCGAGAGACCGACATTCTTGCAAGAATGGGCGGCGACGAGTTTGCCATCATGGGCATGATCAACGAGCTCTTTGTGCCCGACAAACTGATCAAGCGTTTCAACCAGCTCGTTGAAGAATGGAACGAAAAAGAAAAACGCCAGTTCAAGCTGAGCGTTTCCATGGGAATCGAGACAATCGATCCATCCGCCGCGGAACCTATCGAGACCTTGCTGAAAAGAGCGGATGAAAAAATGTATGCAAACAAACTGGCGAGAAAAGCGAACAGAATCTGATT
>CAZZJJ010000294.1:0-1947 GCA_964654405.1 uncultured Treponemataceae bacterium | reverse complement strand
GAGTGCACCAAGAGCAGTTTTTGCATAGTCGATCATCATTGACCGCACCTTATCTATAACAGCATATTTTTCAAGGCGAGAACGAATCCAAGCGACATCATCAGCGGTAATAGATTTGTTGCCGAAAATTCGAGAAAATTCCCGCTGCTCTTCATTGTTCAACGATTCGTGCAGTAAAACCATAAAAGGTGTTTTTTTACCTTCCCTGATGTCAGAGCCGAGCGGCTTGCCGAGGGTCGCTTCGTCGGCGTAAAGGCCGAGATAATCATCCTGTAATTGAAACACAATACCTAGATTGATGCCGATTTTTTCAAGAGGGGCTAAAAGATCTCTATTGCCAGCCAGTGATGCCCCTGCCAGCAAAGGCATGGCAATAGTGTATCGGGCGGTCTTGTAGGTATAAACAGTGATGATTTCCTGCATAGTTGGGAAGGCCGGGGAAGTTCCCAGTTCGACATCCTGCATTTGCGCAAGACAGACTTTGGAAAGCTCGTCAGAGAAGAGCTGGTTTAAATGACATGCACCGGATGGCAAAAGCTGCCAGGCAAGGAAATAGAAAATATCGCCTGCACAAATGCCGAGCGCTTCCCCAAGCTTCTCTGCAGAAGATCTGCCAGCCTGGAGCGCCTTCTGCTCAAAAACCTTGTGCATGGTTGGCTTACCTCGGCGGGTAGCGTCACCATCCATAATGTCGTCATGAACCAGCAGGCCGGCCTGAAAAAGCTCCTGGGCGGCCGCAAGCCTGATAGCTTTCGCTGAGGAAAAGGATGAGTAATTGCTTTTTTTACATAAATCATATCCAAGCATGGCCAGTGTGCCTCGAAGCATTTTCCCGGAGCTTGAATATTCCTGAAAAAGCTGGAAGAGCTCATTGGGGTTTCGAGAAGCTGGCCCTAATTCCTGCGCCTTCTGTTCGAGGAAGGTTTTTAGTTGCCCCAGGATGCGGTTTCGGGATTCCGCGGCATACTCAGAAAATTTCATGCGGTTCGGTTTCCTTCGTGAATTATACTATTGGCTGAATCAGTATACTCCAGGTTTTGCAAAAATGACAGGAAGGGCAAAAAAAAGCCGCACGCGTCGGCGTACGGCAAATATGTATATATGTAGCAATAACTTATGCTACATAAGCTTCAAGTTTTTCCATGATTTCAGGAACAGAAATCTTTCTGAGAGCGGCTTTTTCAATCTGCCGAATCCTTTCTTTGGTCAAGTGCATTCTGTCGCCAATTTCTTTAAGGCTCATGGGTCTTTTGCCGTTGATGCCAAAGCGATATTCAATGACCTGCCGTTCCTTGACGCTCAGGGTTTCAAGCACTTTGTTGATGTCTTCTTTCAGATTCAGCTCAGTAGCATAATTTTCCGGACTCTGGTAGAGGTCGTTTTCGATAAAATCACCGACGACGCTGGCGTTCCTTTCATCATACACGGGGCTGTCTAGAGAGACGAGGTCGCGTGAAACAGCGACAATGTCAGCGACATGCTCGGGATCCATGTTCAGGTAAGCAGCAATTTCACGGATTTCTGCGTCTTCGCTGTAGCCTTCAAAGCCTTTTCGGGCTTTTTCAATCTGAACGAGCTCGTTTGCGCGATTGAGCGGAAGGCGGATCATTCTGCTTTTTTCGCAGATAGCTTTGAGGATCGCCTGACGAATCCACCAGACCGCGTAGCTGATGAAGTGGTATCCCTTGGTGACATCATATCGTTCAATTGCATTCATCAGGCCAATGTTTCCTTCGGAAATCAGGTCGATGAGCGGGAGTCCCTGGTTCTGATATTTCTTGGCGACATTGACGACAAAGCGAAGATTGGACTTGACCAGCATGTCTTTGGCGTTTTTATCACCCTGAGCCGCCCTGACTGCATATTCGTTTTCCTGCTCGCGGGTCAGGAGCGGGATTTTGTTGATTTCTTTGAGATACTGGGAAAGTATATTTTCATCGTCATTGA
>CAZZJJ010000293.1:0-1960 GCA_964654405.1 uncultured Treponemataceae bacterium | reverse complement strand
TCATCATATCGACCCTGTTTCTGTTTTTTTTGACCGATGTGGTTGGCCTCCGGCCAGCGCTCGCCGGCCTTGTGGTTTTTGGAGGAAAATTCTGGGACGCCGTTTCCGATCCTCTCATGGGATGCATTTCCGACAGGACAAAATCGAAATACGGACGAAGGCGCCTGTATTTTCTGATCGGGATTGTGCCGGTATTCATCAGTTTCTTCCTTTTATGGATATCCTTTAAAAGCGGCAGCGAATTTCTTTTGTTCTTATATTATTTCTTTGCCTATGTTCTGTTCTGTACCGTGTATACCATGGTGATGGTTCCCTACTCGTCGCTTCCCGCGGAAATGAGCCTTGATTATAAAGAAAGAACCAGACTTTCGGGCGCCCGCATGATTTTCTCCCAGCTTTCTTCAATAATAAGCGGTGTCGTTCCCGGCATGCTGGTGAATACTATTTACAAAGACAATCCAAGGATGGGCTTTTTGCTGGTCGGACTCATCTTCGGCCTTTTCTACGCCATGCCATGGTTCTTTGTGTTCAAGGGCACCTGGGAATTGCCTGAAGCCGAGCAGAACATGCCTTCATCGAGTCTTGGCAAGGCTTTCAGCGATATGAGAACGCTGTTCCGGGTCAGGTCTTTCAGAATCCACATCGGAATGTACATTTTGGGATACTCGGCGCTGGATGTCCTCTCAGCCCTCTTTGTCTACTATCTGACTCACCATATCGGCGCACGGGGCTATTATACAGCCTGCCTTGGAACCATGCTGATTTCCCAGCTCATTGTTCTGCCGCTCTATCTCTTTATCGCAAACCAGCTGGGCAAAGGCAAAGCCTACACGATTGGAGCGGTCATCGTGGTGGTCATAGGTAGCCTTTTCTATGGCATTCCGGCAGGAGCGCCGCTCTCAACGCTGATGCTGCTCTCCGCTGGCCTCGGCTTTGGCCTCTCAGCGGTAGTTGTCATGCCCTGGGCCATGCTGCCCGAATCGGCGGACGCTGATGAACTCGTCAACGGTCTCCAGCGGGCAGGTTCTGTCGCCGGCTCGTTTACACTTATCAGAAAACTGGTTCAGGCTTTGGTACTGTGGCTCGTGGGAATTCTGCTGGCCGCGATCGGCTATACTGCGAATACGCAAGCCAGTCCAGAAACCATTCAGGGAATCCGGCTGTTCTTCAGTTTTGGACCGACAACCCTGGTACTGCTGGGCGGGGCGCTTGCCCTGCTCTATCCCATAACGCCCAAAACCAACTATATCATGCGCACCGAGCTGACAAAGCGCCATGAAGGCACAAGAGCGCCGCTGGAGACATTGTCTCAGGAAGCGCGCTCCGCTCTGGCCAAAATCGGCGGTCACTTTGATGCTCAGCCTTGAACATGATGCTCAAGCCATCCGGATATATCAGCAGGGAAGGCTGATTTTTCTGTGGACTGAGGCAAAACCTTCTGTCTTTGCAGGAAAACCGGCTATCAGTTTTTCGCTCTTCAAAGGCCGGTTTAAAATCCGGGATAAAAGCCGGAGAAAGCCTCTGCGTCCGATTTTCGTTCACAGCCAGCAGAATCGCATCGAACTCGGGTTCGCATGGCAGAGCGATATGGAAAAGGATGCCATTAGGCTTGAATTTTCGGAAAAAGATGGACTTGCGTGCCTCGAAGTCAGCGATTCTCAGCCCGATCTGACCCTCGATCTTCGCCTTCCCATGGATCCGGATGAAAAAGTCTTCGGATGCGGCGAACATTTCAGCACATTCAATCTGCGGGGCGAAAAGGTTAAAATCTGGGTGGAGGAACATATCGGAACCCTTCAAACAGCGGCGAAAATCCTCAAACTGATGCTTGGCATAACACCTAAGCCCATGCCGTTTTCCCGATATTCGACCTATCACCCTCAGCCGACTTTTATTTCTTCCCGAAAATACTTTGTCCACCTCGATTCTGACGCGTACAGCCTGCTCGACTTTACCGCTC
>CAZZJJ010000292.1:0-1967 GCA_964654405.1 uncultured Treponemataceae bacterium | reverse complement strand
GGTTGGACAGCGACCTCGATGGCGTAGCTTTCGATACCCTGGCTGTGCGCGCCGGTCAGCACCGCACCCCGGAAGGTGAGCACGGTGACCCGATGTTCTTCACCTCCAGCTATGTGTTCCGTACCGCCGCCGACGCCGCTGCGCGGTTTGCCGGTGAAGTGCCGGGCAATGTTTACTCGCGCTATACCAACCCGACTGTGCGCGCGTTCGAGGAGCGTATTGCGGCACTCGAAGGCGCTGAGCAGGCGGTGGCCACAGCGACTGGCATGGCAGCCATCCTGGCGGTGGTGATGAGCCTGTGCAGCGCTGGTGACCACGTGCTGGTGTCGCGCAGCGTATTCGGCTCGACCATCAGCCTGTTCGAGAGGTACTTCAAGCGCTTTGGCATCGAAGTGGACTACGTGCCACTGGCAGACCTTTCCGGTTGGGATGCGGCAATCAAGGCCAATACCAAGCTGCTGTTCGTCGAGTCGCCGTCCAACCCGCTGGCCGAGTTGGTGGACATCGCCGCGTTGTCCGAAGTGGCCCACGCCAAGGGCGCGATGCTGGTGGTCGATAACTGCTTCTGCACGCCTGCGTTGCAGCAGCCGTTGAAGCTGGGCGCAGACATCGTTGTGCACTCGGCCACCAAGTTCATCGACGGTCAGGGCCGTTGCATGGGGGGTGTGGTTGCCGGCCGCAGCGAGCAGATGAAAGAGGTGGTGGGCTTTTTGCGCACCGCCGGCCCGACCCTGAGCCCGTTTAACGCCTGGATCTTCCTCAAAGGCCTGGAAACCCTCAGCCTGCGCATGAAGGCCCACTGCGCCAATGCCCAGGCCCTGGCCGAGTGGCTGGAGCAGCAGGACGGTATCGAGAAAGTGCACTACGCCGGCCTCAAGAGCCACCCACAGCACGAACTGGCCCAGCGTCAGCAGCGTGGCTTCGGCGCCGTGGTGAGCTTTGAAGTGAAGGGCGGCAAAGAGGGCGCCTGGCGCTTTATCGATGCGACGCGCCTGATCTCCATCACCGCGAACCTGGGTGACAGCAAGACCACCATCACGCACCCGAGCACCACGTCCCACGGTCGCCTGGCGCCGCAAGAGCGCGAAGCGGCGGGTATCCGTGACAGCCTGATCCGCATCGCGGTGGGCCTGGAAGATGTGGCTGATTTGCAGGCTGACCTGGCCCGCGGGCTGGCTGCCTTGTGATCGAGTGGTCCATGGACGCAGCGACGGTCGGTAACGGCCGCGTTGCATTGGTGACGGGCGCAGCGCGCGGCATTGGTCTGGGGATTGCGGCGTGGCTGATCAGCGAAGGCTGGCAGGTGGTGTTGACTGACCTGGACCGCGAACGCGGTTCCAAGGTGTCCAAGGTGCTGGGCGACAACGCCTGGTTTATCACCATGGACGTGGCGGACGAGAAGCAAGTCGCCCAGGGCGTGGCTGAAGTGCTCGGCCAGTTTGGGCGCCTTGACGCGTTGGTGTGCAACGCGGCGGTGGCCGACCCGCGCAATATCACCCTGGAAAGCCTCGACCTGGCTTACTGGAACCGTGTGCTGGCAGTGAACCTCAGTGGGCCGATGCTGTTGGCCAAGCATTGCGCGCCGTACCTGCGGGCCCACGGCGGTGCTATCGTCAACCTGGCTTCTACCCGGGCCCGTCAATCGGAGCCCGACACTGAGGCCTATGCGGCGAGCAAGGGCGGCCTGCTGGCCCTCACGCATGCGTTAGCGATGAGCCTGGGCCCTGAGGTCCGGGTCAACGCTGTGAGCCCTGGCTGGATCGATGCGCGTGATCCGGCTGCGCGCCGCGCCGAGCCACTCACTGAGGCTGATCATAGTCAGCACCCGGCGGGTAGGGTGGGTACGGTAGAGGACGTCGCGGCGATGGTCGCGTGGTTGCTGTCGCGTCAGGCGGGGTTCGTCACCGGGCAGGAGTTTGTCGTGGACGGTGGCATGAGCAAGAAGATGATTTACAGCGAGTAGGGCG
>CAZZJJ010000291.1:0-1975 GCA_964654405.1 uncultured Treponemataceae bacterium | reverse complement strand
CGGATCAGTATTCGGCGATTATGAAAGAAATGTGTTCAAAAATACGGCAACACCGTCATCATCAACTGAAAGTGCGTGATATCTGACTGCCTGCCTGACCGGCTCGGGAGCGTTTCCCATGGCAACACCGATTCCAGCCGCTTTGAGCATGTCCAGATCATTTTCAGCATCTCCGAATGCGCAGACTTCAGACAGCGATGCTCCCGCGAAATCGAGGAAAGCCTTGAGTCCTGCAGCTTTATCAACGCCCCGGGCGACAACTTCAAGCATGAAAGGCGCTGAATACATAGCCTGCAGCGAGGAGGGGAAATCCAATTCGATTTTCGTTTTTATAGGCTCAAGCTTCTCGTGATCATCGAGAAACATGAATTTGGTAAAGGTCAGCGCACTGAAATAATCGAAATTGGTGGGGCGGCCTTCGAGCCCGGAACGCCGGTGATAGAACTCCGTATACGGTTTTTCTTCCTCGTAATACCAGTCATCTTCGATAAAGGCGTGAAAATGCGATGTCGTTTGCCGTGCCAGCTCAACCAGAAGCCTCGATACTGGTTCCTCAATATGGCGCTGGGCAATTCGCCTGCCATCAGCCCCATAGACATCAGCACCATTTGAGCAAATGTAGCCGTCAGCTCCGCCGAATTTGTGCGCATGCTTCAAGGCCGAAGCCCGAACGCGTCCCGTCGCGAGAAGGATTTTCCTTCCTGAAAGTTTCTGGCGCTGCAATGCGTCGATGACGGCTGGAGATATGGTATAGTCTTTATCAAGGATCGTGCCATCCATGTCCAAAGCAATGTATTTAATTGAATTCTTTTCCATCGTGTCCGCATTCTAGCAGAAATCTGGATTTTTGTCGCCCTGGCGAAAAAAAACAGGCAGACGCATTTTTCAGCATTGACAACCAGCGCAGCCCATGATTTACTTTCAGAGGGAAAATTAACCCAAGGAGGCCTCGATGAAAAAGGCGTTATTCATTCTTCTGCTCGCGGTTGCCATGGTTGGCATGGTTTCAGCGCAGACAATCAATGTGCTTTTCTGGGATGATGCATATCCGCGCACCCTGATGGAAAGAATCCCGGAATTTGAAAAAGCGACCGGAATCAAGGTTAATTTCGAAATCCTCCAGCCGCCTCAGGTTTTCACCAAAACCAGCGTCGCGGTCGGCAAGGACAAAACGGATTATGACCTTGTATGCGTTGATGAAGGCAATATCCCTCTCTTCGCGTCCCTCATGCTTCCCTATGACCAGTGGGGCCCCGGCAAGATCTTCAAGAAAGTAGACCCTTCTACCGTTACCCCAGCAATGCTCGATGTCGCCCAGTGGGACGGAAAGCTCATTGGCCTGCCCATCAACGGCAACCTCTATGTCTGGATGACCAGAAAGGATTTGATCGAAAATCCGAAATACAAAGCGGAGTTCAAGGCTCAGTACGGATATGATCTCGGCGTTCCGCAGACCTTGCAGCAGATGCTCGACATGGGAACCTATTTCTACAAGAATGGCATCGTATCAGGCGGATTCGGTCCCTTCAACGGCGGCCCGGCCGGCGTATTCGGCGAAGCCATTTTCATGTGGGAATCCTTCGGGACTCATTTCATTGAATATGTCAACGGTAAACCCAAACTCGTCGTTGATAAGGCAAAGGCTGTTCAGGGCATGGAATTCTACAAAAAGCTGATGGCTATCTCTCCGAAGGGAGCTGAAACCATGGCGCACGTCGAACGACAGGCAGCTTTCTGCGCCGATCCGAAGGGTGTCTTTACCCAGTTCATCTGGCCGGCTCAGATTGCCAGCTATGAAGATCCGGACAAATCGCTCGCGGCAGGAAAAATCGTCTATTCCGCTCCTCCCTCAGGCCCCGCAGGCAGATTTGCCATCAGAGGCACCTGGGCTGTCAATATCCCGCTCGCTTCCAAAAACAAGGACGCCGCAGCTGAATTTGTCTACTGGTGGGCTTCCAAAGATATAGCCACCTGG
>CAZZJJ010000290.1:0-1988 GCA_964654405.1 uncultured Treponemataceae bacterium | reverse complement strand
GGATTCTGGTGGTTTGCCCTCTTCAGCCTTTCGCTCGGCTTTTTGCGGGGAATTTCCGCTTATTTTTTTACAATTTTGCTCATGAATTCGATGAACCTGCTTTTAATTTTCATCCAAGATCGTTACATTTTCCCTAAGGTATTCCAGGGCTACGATGAATACAGGAAGCAGGTTCCGTTTCTTGTTCCCCGGATACCGAAAGCCATGAGGAAACCATGAAAGCACCAGCTTTGCGCAGCATCCTGATTGTTGATGATGATCCGGCAATTCAAAAAGTTCTCTCCATTGGATTGGGGCGATTGGGTTATCACATCCATGTCGCTCAAAATGGAAGGGAAGCTCTTAATTATCTTGAATCAGGCGATTACGATCCGGATTGCATTCTGCTCGATATCAGAATGCCGGTCATGACAGGCCGCGAAGCCTTGCCAAAAATCCGTGAAATCAAGCCGATTACGCCGGTCATCATGCTAACCGCCTTCAACGACCTGGCGACGGGTCTTGACGCGATGAAAAACGGGGCCTTCGATTATCTGGTCAAACCAAGCAGGCTGGAACATATCAGCGAAACAATCGAAAAAGCACTGAAATATCGGGATGTTGTTGCCGAAAAGGCGGAGCAGGACAGAAAAAACGAGGCGTATCGCCTTTCGCTCGAAAAGAAAATGCAGTCAAAAGCCATCGAGCTGAATGATACCTACATGAAACTGAAAGCAGCAAACATGCAGACAGTCCGGGCACTTGCCGAGACAATAGAGGCAAAAGACCAGTACACACAGGGTCATTGTGAACGAGTCAGAAAACTGGCGGTCAAGATTGCAGCGGCGCTCAAGCTTCCCGCAGAAAAAATCGAACCGCTGGAAATCGCCGCCCTTCTGCATGACATCGGGAAAATCGGCATTCCTGAACGAATTCTAAACAAGCAGGGAGCCCTTGATCCGGATGAAGTCGATATCATCAAGATGCATCCGATTATCGGAGCGCAGATACTTTCTACTGTCGAGTTTTTCCTCCCTGCAATCAATGCGGTGCGGCACCATCATGAGCGCTGGGATGGAAATGGGTACCCAGACGGGGTGGCCGGTGAGGATATCGACCAGCTCGCGCGAATCATTACCCTCGCAGATACCTTTGATGCGATGGCAATGTCACGGCCCTATCGAAAAGCTCTGCCGCTGGATGGCGTTTTGCGCGAAATTCAGGAAGAAAGCGGGAAGCAATTCGATCCGGAAGCAGTACGGGTGTTTTTCAGCGAACGCCTCTATCAGGACTATGAGGACGCTGCTCCCCGGCAGGCGGAGTAACTTTGCTGGAGCTGTAACAGCACAAGATTGGAAACACCAGGAAAAGCTGCAAAATCAGAAGCGGTAGGTAAATCGGCCGGGTACTGTTTCGCCGGTTTTGTTCCAGAATGCCGCGCGCTTGAAACCATATACTACCGACCTGTCAATTTCAGGGTCTCCCGAAGACTGTAAAATTTCCACCCCTTTCATTTGATTATCTTTTGTCACAGTAAAACCTATGACAACCGGCATCAGGTTCTTGTCCTGCTTGTAGTCGGCGTTCATGACATCATATCCGGCATCTTCTAAAATCTGCCATAACTGTTCTCGATAATCCAATGGAACATCGTTTTTCAATCGGAAAAGATCGCCTTCCCGAACATAAAAGTTTGAAAATGCTTTCTTGCGTGCTTGTGCTGTGTAGAGAATTGTATTGGGAGGCTGGACAAGATCGGGAATTGATTCGTAAATATAGGCTGGAACCGTACGGGGAAGCGGCAGGCTGTAAAATACCGGCACATAGATATTATGGCCGACAGTTCCCTGTGAAGCGCCCAGCGAGGTTTCTGAAGAATTCCCCTTTTCTTTCTTGCTGATCTGCACCGAATTACCTTGACTCCAGGGGACTTCACCCTGCCCGGGCACATTGACCGCGGAGTTTGAAGAGCTGACCCGCGAACCCGGACCTCGCTGGCCGGGAACCCA
>CAZZJJ010000289.1:0-2012 GCA_964654405.1 uncultured Treponemataceae bacterium | reverse complement strand
AAAAGCGGCAGTAAATCCGCTCAGACCGATTTTGCTATATCACTCCGGGACACTTTCGGCATCGAGCTTTCAGCAGCCCAGTTGTCCTCAATGGCGCATGACCGGCAGCAGCTTACTGCCTTTATTCAGTCATGTCTCGATAAAGACATCGAAATCAAGAAAGCGCTTGCTGGAGAAGAAAACCTGAATCTCTTTATCAAGTATCAATACCTTCAGGAGATCGACAACAAATGGCTTGACCACCTGGAAACGATGGAAGCGTTGCGGGAAGCTGTCTATCTGCGTTCCTACGCGCAGAAAAACCCGCTGCTCGAATACAAGATTGAAGGATCCGATATTTTTGAACAGCTTGTAGATTCGATTCGAAAAAGCATTGCATCGCGGGTGTACCGGGTACGAATCAGCGCCGAGGAAGAACGTCGGCCTGCTGCAAAACCAGGGATCCCCGCCCAGGTTATCCATGAAAGCGCAAGTTCATTCTCCCCAGGACAGCAGAACCGGGCTGAATCCAGCTTCGCGGCTCCTCGGCAATCCGCGGCTATGGCCAATGCATCAGGGGTTGAAGGCGCGACGGTAGTCAGGACAATGCCAAAAGTCGGCCGCAACGACCCCTGCCCCTGCGGTTCAGGTAAAAAATATAAGCACTGTCATGGGAGATGATCTTGGATGTCGTTGAACTACAAGGAAATCAATCGCATTCTGGAAGAACTTGACCTATCAGGTTCAAAAATTCAGAAAATCTTCCAGCCTTCCTACGATACTATTATTCTGGAGCTTTACAGGCGGGGGGAGCGGGTGTTGTTTCTTGTAAGTGTCGCATCAGGAGCTTGCAGGATTCACTCGATCTCATCCTTGTCCATGAAGAACGAGCGACCGCTTCGCTTTATGGAATGTCTGCGCTCCCGGATACGAAATGGAATTATCACGGAGGCGGTTCAGATCGGAAATGACCGCATTGTTCGGCTTTCAATACAATCAAGCGGCGAAGGGGGCGAAGAAAGACTCTCGTTGTTTTTAAAACTCTGGAGCGGAGCCGGCAATATTCTGCTGGTCGATAGCAACAGCATCATCATAGACGCGCTATATCGTCGGCCTCAAAAGGGTGAAAGTTCAGGGGTATCTTTTTCTCTTGAAAAGTTTGCGCCATCAAGACCGAGCCAAGCAGGCACAAAGCCATCCGCAGCAAAGGAATTTACACTCCGAGAGCTGCCTGGCGAAGGCAGCTTTAATGAAAAAATAAATCGTTTCTATTCAGAGCAGGCAGGACAGCTTTCCCGCGAAGCACTATTAGCGGAAGCTGAAATTCGATACGAAAAACGAAAGCGTTTTCTGGAGCAGAAACTTGCCGAGTTGGAGAAACGCAGGCTAGAATATGAAAATGCCGAGCGGTATCGCCAAATCGGCGACATTTTAATGGCAGAAAATTCGGCACAGCCTTCTCAGAACAGCGAGACTGTCCTTAGCAAAACCCCGAAAGGAAAAACCTGCTTTCTTCATGCCACCGACTTTTTTTCCAACTCACCAATCAGTATCCAGATTGACAGCTCTCTGAGCCTTTTGCAAAACGCACAATCTTATTATGAAAAGTTTAAAAAAGCCAAATCCGGCCTTGGTTCCGTAGAAGAAGAACTTTTAAAACTCCGGGAAGCAATTTCTGCGCTCGAAGTCTGGAAGGAAAAGGTCTTTGGAACCGAAGATCCGTTCCTTCTCGCTAAAATGCTTTCAAAAGGCGGCACTGTCAGGGAAAAACAGAAAAATCGCTACCCTTGTATTGCAATCGATAACGATGGATGGACTTTTCTCATCGGGCGCTCAGCCAAAGAAAACGATGAGATTCTAAGACACTTTGTTCGCGGCTCAGATATGTGGCTGCATGCTCGTGATTACGCCGGCTCCTATGTTTTTATTAAAGTGCCGCGAGGCAAAACCGTGCCGCTCGATGTTCTTATCGATGCGGCAATGCTTGCTCTCTATTATTCCAAGGGTAGGAAAAACATTGATGGCGATATATA
>CAZZJJ010000288.1:0-2026 GCA_964654405.1 uncultured Treponemataceae bacterium | reverse complement strand
CCAATCTTCAGCTGAAATCGAATAACGCAGGTCATTCTCGCCGGCTACGACTTCACTCTGCTTAAAGCCAATGCTTTCAAGCAAAGCTTTTGAACCTGCGTTTTCCGGATCGAGCACCGCTATGATGCTTTTCTTGCGTAAAACCCTGAAAGCATAATCAACAAGATGGTTCACCGCTTCTTTCCCATAGCCTTTTCTTTGCTGCGCTTTGCAAATGGTATATCCGATTTCACATTGACTGTTATCAGGGCCAAGAAAGTGCAACCCCATATCTCCGATGAGTTTATCATGCAGGAAAATGCCAAATTGAAACCATGCACCTTCTTTATTGAACTCAGCAGTATTGAGGATGATGAATTCAACGACATCTTGAATGGAGACAGGGTGGAATGATTGATATTTTTCTATGACAGGATCGTGCCGATAAATAAACATTGCCTCAGCATTGGTTGGACTGAGCGTCTGCAATTGTAATCGAGGTGTTGAAATTACGATTCGGTTCATCATTTTCCTTAAAGCATGCGCAAATTATTTGCTGATGATCCTATAACGCTTAAAATTCGATTTTATATAAAAATCCTGAACAAATGAAAGCCCCTGAAATTCTCTCAAAAAACTCCAGGGGCTTTCGTATCGCTGCTCGTATCAAACCGGGGCTAATGTACCGAACCAGATAAGCCAGGCCAGCACCGTTTTGGCGACAAGGCTGAGGATGATATAGACGCGTTCACCAAAGAGATAATCGCGCCAGGGGCCAACCTTTTTATACTGCAGCACCATGTTTATCGCGAAAATGTTGAACATCACAAAAAGCGTTGGAATGATGGCATAAACAAAAACGGGAGGTTTGGCGTCGCCGGAGCTGACCGCACCCATGAAGTATAAAAAGATGACAATCCAGGGGATAAAGCCCGCTATGGAGCCATAGATAAAAGCTCTCCAGCTGGTTTTTTTCGTATTCTGATTGTGATATTCCATCATGATGCCGAATAAATTCATCATCGCATTGATACCAAACAACGCGATGAGCGTACCCAGATCCCAGACACCCACAAGCATGCCGATCAAGACAATCATCAGTGAAGAGCTGACAGCGTATTCATAAAAGCGGATAGGATTCATGCCTTTCTTCAGATTTTTCCGGTATTTTTGATACCCAATGGAAGAAAGATAAAAATGCGCCATAGCGGAAGCCAGCAGAAACAGCGCCACCGCAGGTCCAAAGCGCAGTTGATATAAAAGTTGCGGATTGGGCTTTAAGGTAAATGTAGCGCGGTCGAATGAGAGATAATTGGTGAATATGGGATAGGTCTTGTCGTTGCTGACAACCCACATGAAAATGCCCTGGATAAGGTGCATAAACCCCATGATGACATTGAAACGGCGCAGTTTTCCCAGTGATTCGTCCTGAGAAACTGCCGGCTTACCCTTTGCGGTTTGTTCCAAACCCATTGTACTGCCTCCTTTTTGATATAAAGTTGTGCTCATTTTATAATTCAGTTGCTTTTGAAAAAGCTTCGGCCAACTTTATTACGATAGCTAAAAAATAATGATACTGATTCAAGAAAGCAACTATAGTGAGCCCGGGAAACTGATCCACATTCCCAGCAAAATGAAGTGGGTTTTGAGAGTCCCCTTAAAATTGATACCAAGCTGGTCTAGACAGGTGGGCTCCGCATTCAGTGCACTTTCAAAATCGCTCTGAAACCCCGTGAGCTGTAATATGAATCCGCGCCATTATGATAGGTAAAAACGCGGTTATACCGGCGGTCGCAGAAAAGCGCGCCTCCGAGATTTCGAATTTCAGGCGGTGTCATAATCCAGCTTGATGTTCTAAGGTCGAATTCGCCTAACGTCTGGAGATGTCGGTATTCTTCTTCAGTCAGCAAGGAAACCCCAAGTTTTCGCGCCATGGACACCGCACTTCCCGCAGGTTTGTTCGCTTTTCTCAGCTCAAGTGCATGATCGTCGTAACAGAGACTTCTCCTGCCTGATGGGCTTTCAGCTGAACAATCGCAGAAGACAA
>CAZZJJ010000287.1:0-2045 GCA_964654405.1 uncultured Treponemataceae bacterium | reverse complement strand
AAATTCCCCGCAAAAAGCCGAGCGAAAGGCTGAAGAGGGCAAACCACCAGAATCCTGGATGGCGGCAGAATCGATATGAACCTGTCGTTACCAGCCCGTTTTCCGGAATGTCATGCTTTTTGCGCTCAATATCGAATTCGAAAAAAACCGACCAGAGGAGCAAGATGCCAGAAAAAATCGCTGTCCCGAGAAAAAGCAGCGATGGTCTGGTGTCGAGGGTGGAACTTAGCGCTATGAGCACAAAGCTGGCCAAGACGAGGAGATAGCCAGCGCGCCGGACATTGCGCGACAAGATCGATTTTTTGCGTATCTGAAGCTGGTCTGCGGCTATGAGGAGCAAAAAACCTGCCAAAATTATAAATATCAGTACCATTGCGTCTGGCATTATGCTATAGTATCGTTGTTTTTGCCAGCTCCATGTTCCAGGTATAGAGGTCGTTCAATGATTTTGGATGCATCAACCGTTATTCCAGCTTTGACGTTCTGCATTTATGTTCCGTTCATCATTTTTGGCCTGTCGAGCAAAAAAGAAAAGATAAACTTTTCTTTTCTTATCTATATGGGATTCATGGCCCTGTGGAGTTTCGGCTCTTTCATGATGCACGCCAATACAAAACTGCTGACTCCCTTGTTCTGGAACAAAGTCATGCTGGTTGGCCTGCTGGGCGGCCCCATCGCGATTCTGGGCTTGATGATATACCTGTCAGAAACCAACAAGCGCAGGTATAGAATCTTCATGTATGTCGGCTACGGCATCTATCTGTTTCTTCTTTATTTGAATCTGAAAGGCACCATTGTAACAGATGCTGGTTTCGATGCTGAAGGGTTTTATTATAAGCTCGGAAATGGAGCTGTCATTGCCTATTCGCTTTCCTATTTCTATCTGATTATCTCAATAGCGCTCATCGCGCGTGAAATAGCGGTAAACGAAAACAAGTTCAAGCGAAAAACTCTGCGGCTGGTCGCGGGCGGCGCTTTTATCATGCTGGCCGGTGTTGCCGTTAACCTCTACGGTCCGCTCGGCAAATACCCCATAGACCTCGCCGCCGCCACGGTCAACGCGGCTATTATTTTCTTTGCAGTCTACAAATACCGGCTTGTCCACTATTCTTCAGTTGTCCTGAAAATCCTGCTGACCATTTTTGTTTCTCTGCTGAGCGGACTTATTTTCCTCATTATTTTAATACCGATTTTCCATCTTGACCTTCGGGTTCCCTTTCAGCAGTTGACCCTGATTTCGCTCATTCTCGGCATTTTTTCTTCAGTGGTCCTTTCTCCTTTACGGACCACGACCCTTGAATTTCTTGAGCGGCTTTATGGCGGGAAGACTTTTACTTATTACCAGAATTTGCGGAATTTTTCTGCAAGCCTGACAGCCATAGTGGAGCTTGAAAAGCTTGGAACGCTCACGGTTGAAAGGATCATGGCGACCTTCAACCTCGAGTGGGCTGTCATGTTTGTCAACGATTATGGCGCCCGAAATTTCAAATTGAACGCGGCGCAGAATCTGCCGTTCGGAAATACCATAATTTCCGGCTATGACGAATCGATAATCCTTCAGCGCGGCGATGAACTCATCCGGAAGTACCTTCAGCACAGCGGCGGCAACAAGAAAACTGCCGATTATATTACTGTTCCGCAGGATACAATCACAATCAACCTGGAAAGGAACGGGAGCCGGGAATCGGTCAACGCGAGCCTCATATTGCCGCTTCGATTCAAGGAACGGTTGAATGGTTTTATTGTGCTCGGACCGAGAACCGACAAGGATTACTATAACCAGTTCGATTTGGAAATACTGCAGCTGCTGGGTGATCAGTGCTCGGTCGCGCTTGAAAATGCCATAACGTTCGAGCGTCTGCGTCAACAGCAAAAACGCCTTCAGCATATCAATAACGAGCTTGTCATAAGCCGAAACAAGCTTGAAGCCTTTTTTGACGGTATTACAACGCCCATTTCAATTCAGGATATCAACTACAATATCGTTGCAGCCAACTACGCGGCACGCCGGTATTTTGAAAAATCCGCCGAAGAGATTATCGGGA
>CAZZJJ010000286.1:0-2063 GCA_964654405.1 uncultured Treponemataceae bacterium | reverse complement strand
GGATTTTCTTTTTCTGTTTCATTGATTCGCGCTTTTCACCGGCATCGGCCGCCATAAATTTTTCTACAACAAGAATCGAAATCGCGCCCATGATTAGCGCGGTTATAAATGCGTATCGCACGCCTTTTTCAGTTCCAAAAGCGCCTATCAGGACACCGCCGAGGACTGGGCCGATTGCCATGGGAATTCGTCTGAAAAAAGAATGAATGGAAACGCCGAAGGCGCGGCGTTCCTTGGGAACAGCTTTTGAAACGAGGCTCATAACGGCGGGGAGCGAAACCGCTGTCCATGAAATGAAGAATACGGAACCTATGAGAACTGCCTGCCATGCTTGGATCAGGATGACTAAAAGATAGCCGAACATTGCCACAAGGGTAAACAGCTGGAGAGATTTTTTATAGCCAAGGCGGTCGGAGAGATAGCCGCCCGGGAAGGAATACAGGGCGCTCAAAAGGTTGTCCATGGCGTTCAGAAAGCCGACTGACCAGGCACTGCCGCCCAGGGCGATCAGATAGAGCGGGAGAAATCGTTCCGCCATTTTTTCGCCCAAGCCGACAAGAATGACGAGAACTACCATGGCTGTCATGCTGGAGTTTTTTTTAAGGAAGCTGGTGAAGCTGGATGTTGGCATTTTCTGGTGTCTCCTTGAGGGGAAAACCCGGTCTGCGAGTATATTCCCGGGCTATTGTCATGTCAACAAAGACAGGTGTCACGAAGATTGTATATTTTGGGTTCGATGGGATAAGGGGCAGTTGCGCCGAAAATGACGGCGCCTCTTGCAAGGCGCCGTCATTCATCAAGAATTTTTCCTCAAATTTAAGCTATTGGCATTACAAAACTGACAGAGTTTCAGAATTGGCTCAACTTTTACTTTTTCTTCAGCACCGTAACGCAGTTGGTCACGCTTGAACCGCCGACATTGAAAGTAACGCCAATCTGCGGCTTCTTTTTGGTCAATGCCGCGCCAATCGGCTCGCCGATCAGCTGTTTGTAGACAAGGGCATGCATGGAAACGCCGGTTGCGCCAACCGGATGGCCCTTGGCTTTCAAACCGCCTGAGAGGTTGACTGCGCAGTGCTCATCATCGCGGCTGAAGCGGCCTTCAAGATAATCATACCCGGCATGGCCGTCTGCGGACAGGCCGAGGGCTTCGGTTGTCAGCAGCTGGTTGATGGTAAAGCAGTCATGGACTTCTGCAATATCCACGTCCTTGATAGTGATTCGGGCTTCTTCAAAAGCTTTGCGCACAGCTACCTTGCCGGCCATGAGTTCGTGCATGTTCGGCCTGACTGAAATGGCCAACCGTTCATTGACGTGGCCGATACCGGCAATTTGAACAGCTTTTTCTGATTTGGCAATTTCAAGGTCGTCGCGAACCAGAATGACCGCGGCAGCGCCATCGGTTACGAGCGAACAGTCATGCAGGCGAAGCGGTGCGGCTATGATGGGATTTTTCTCATCGGGCAGGCCGAGAATCGCTTCTGCGGTTATCAGGCCAAGCCGATCCGCCACCCCGCCTTTTCCAAAATGCGCGAGCGGATTATCGATGCCGTTCCGGTAGTTGAGCGCTGAAACCGATGCAAGCATCCGCGCAAACATTGTTGGTTCGAGGCCGTAATGGGAGGCGTAACCTTTAGCGTATTCAGCGAAAAGGCCGGGGAAGGTATAACCTTTAGCTCCTTCTTCAGGCCAATAAGAACAGGTAGCAAGGGCGTGGGTAATTCCCTTGGTGTCAAGAAGGTTCATTTTTTCAACGCCGAGAACCAGCGCTACGCGGGCGCGGCCGGATTCAAGTGCATAGAGTGCGTTATAAATGGCGACCGATCCCGAGGAACAGGCATCTTCACAGCGGTACATGGGCTTGAAACGAAGCGCGTCGGGGGCAATTTCCGGGGCGAATGCCGCAAGATGCTCCTGGTTGGCGAAAAGTCCTGGCGCGCAAGAGCCAACCCAGACTCCATCGATGTCCTTTGCGTCGATTCCAGCGTCGGCAATTGCACCACGTCCAGCTTCCAGCATGAGATCATACAAGGTTTTCAGGTCGGTTATCTCGCCTGTTTCCT
>CAZZJJ010000285.1:0-2066 GCA_964654405.1 uncultured Treponemataceae bacterium | reverse complement strand
CCATGCTCTATTGGTTCATGACCATGTATGTTACCCCATTCTTCGCCTGGATGTCGGAACTTGGGCATACCCCGAATGAAAGGCTCCAGCTTTCCACCATGATTTCAATCACCTGGGCGCTGGGTGCTGTCATAGGCTCGCAAGCTCCGCTTTTTCAGAGCATGCTGCAGGCGCGTGGTTTTTCAGCGCTGATATCATTCAGGCTCGTCATGGGAGCTTTTTCATTGGTTTCTCTGATTCTGATGCTCCTTCCTGTCATTGTAATCGACGAGAAACGCTATTCGAGTACGCAGGCCAGCGATGACAGCATCTTTGTTTCCATGAAAGATGTGCTCAAAGACAGGAATTTCCTGGTTTTCACATTTTCCGACTTTGCTTACTGGGTCAGCCTGTATTTTATCAATAACGGGCTTCTTTATTATGTGACCGTTCTTCTCGGGCTTCCCAAGGAAGTCTATTCGAACCTCTTTATAATAATGTTCTTGTTGAGTTTTGTGTTTTATATCCCGGTCAACCTAATTGCCAAAAAAACTGGAAAGCGCAAGCTTCTGATTATCGCTTTCATTATTTTCAGCCTGGTCTTTGTCTGGTGTTCGCTCTTTGGAACTCTGCCGATTCCTGCCATGACGCAGGCGCTGATTGCTGCTATTGGCGCAGCATTGCCGCTGGCGATTTTCGGAATCCTGCCCAATGCAATGATAGCAGACATGGCGGAAGCCCATGCCAGAACGACGGGCTCCTACCGTGCAGGCATCTATTTCGGGTTCAGGACCTTCATGTCGAAAATGGGGCAGTCGGTTGGCGCTTTGCTGCTTCCCTCGCTCGTCATGATCGGCGCGTCGCAAATTAATCAAGATATTGTCGGCGCTCAGGGTGTGAGAATAACTACCTTTTTCGCCTTTGGTTTCTGCGTACTGGGGTTTATCCTCCTGCTCAAGTACAGTGAAAAAAAGGTACTCACGGATCTTGGAGAAGAAAAACAAGCCAAGAAAAAGCCCAAGCCACGCAACTGAGGTGGTAAGGCAGGGAGGCTGTCATGATCCAATCCATCTGTGTCTTCTGCGGCTCGTCTTTTGGCCAGAATCCGCGCTTCAGCGATGAAGCGCAGGCTCTTGGCAGGCTCATTGGACAGCAGGGGCTGACGCTGGTTTATGGAGGCGGGAATGTCGGCCTCATGGGTTTGCTGGCAGAAGCAGCAATGAAGGAAGGCGGCACGGTTGTCGGCATAATTCCGGTAAAGCTCTTTGAAATGGTTGAGCAGATGGAACTGTCCGAGCTTTTAGTAGTCAAGGACATGCATGAACGCAAGGCAATGATGCAGGACAAAGCGGACGCGTTTATCGCTTTGCCGGGCGGGATCGGCACGATGGAAGAGCTTTTTGAAGTGTGGGCATGGCGCTACATTGGATACCATACCAAGCCGGTGGGACTGCTCAATACCGATGGCTATTACGATACACTTCTTGAATTTCTGCGCACTATGACTCATGAAGGATTCATGAAAAAGGAAATCCTCGAGGACCTTGCGGTAGCTGATAAAGCATCTGGGATCCTCAAGCTGATACTTCAAAAATCGGCAGAAGAACCTGATAAAAATTTGCTAAAACTGCCTGAGCGGCGTTTCCAGTAGGCGAAATAGTGACCTGAGACACTCTAGCATCAAACAAACATGTCCTTATAGAGAAAGCCAATCACCGCTCCCGCAATAGAGCTGGTTATGGTCACAAGGCTGACAATCGCGAAGACGACGACAAGGATGGACGCAGTGCCGGCTGAAACACGGAACTGCTCCGAAAGAGTCTGCGCATATCCGCTCAGATTACCGAACACCGCTGGAATAAAGGCCTTGGCAGCCATGGACGCAGACAATAATGAAACAGGAAATATCATCGCTGTAAGGGTAAAACCATTGACTGTACGTGTTTTCAATCCGCGCAAACCGACAAAGACAGGCACAATGAATATCAGAGCGAATATAACAGGGAAAAACTGCGGAGCAAGCAGAAAAAAACCGATTGCGGAAATAAAGAACAAGCGGACGTACCATTTGTAGGGCAGAAGGTTGC
>CAZZJJ010000284.1:0-2086 GCA_964654405.1 uncultured Treponemataceae bacterium | reverse complement strand
ATTCATCGACAATCTGCACCTGCCCATCCTGGATGACATAATCGACATCCTTAGAGAACATGCGATGCGCACGCACAGCTTGGGTAAAATAGTGGACATATTCAAAATTACTTTCATCGAATAGGCTGCCTTTGATAAGGTTTCGCTTTTGCAAGAGTTCTTCAATGTGGTTGAGACCTTCCGATGTGAACATGATCCGCTTGGATTTTTCATCGATCCGGTAGTCTCCTTCAGCGCTTTCACCATTTGCCTCGTCAGGATATTCGCCAGTTTCGGGATTTTTTTTGACTTCCGTCAATGACTGGCTGAGTCGGCTTACTTCGGTAATTTTAGCGGAATCATCATCAGCAGGTCCGGATATGATGAGGGGGGTTCTTGCTTCATCAATAAGGATCGAGTCGATTTCATCAACAATGCAGTACGCATGACCTCTCTGGACCCGGGTTTCAGGATCCCAGGTCATGTTGTCGCGCAGATAGTCGAAACCAAATTCGTTGTTTGTTCCATAGGTAATATCGCAGCCATAGGAAATTCTGCGGGCTGCCGGATCCATCGAACTCAGAATACAGCCAACAGAAAGACCGAGAAACTTGTAAACTTTGCCCATCCACTGGCTGTCTCGCTCTGCCAGGTAATCATTGACGGTGACAATATGAACACCTTTTCCGGTCAGGGCGTTGAGGTAGGCGGCACTGACCGAGGAAAGAGTCTTGCCTTCACCGGTTTTCATTTCTACGATTTTCCCATTATGAAGAACAATTCCGCCAAGAATCTGCACATCAAAGGGGCGCTCGCCAAGCACGCGCCGGGCTGCTTCTCTTGCCAGCGCAAAAGCCTCCGGAAGAAGAATGTCCAGTGACTCGCCGTCCTTGATTCTCTTTTTGAAGGCTTCTGTCTTTTGCGGGAATTCGGAATCAGAGAGGCTCATTGCCCAGGATTCGCGTTCATTGACACTATGCAGCAGCGGCAAAAGTGTCTTTATATCTCTGTCTTTTTTTGAACCGACAAATGCGGTGAGTAAGTTCAATGCCATAGCTGTAAAGATACTTGTTGCACGGGAAACGTTCAATACTCTTTTACAAAGATGCTGAAAATCCTGAAAATTTACGTCGGATCTGGTAGAAAGCTCTGCCTATTTATCCATTGACAGAAGCAGCCATAAAAGTTAAGCATGATAATCATGCGAATTATGAAGGCAGTTTGTGCAATCCTGGTTGTCGCTGCGCTCTCCTCCTGCGCTGCTTCAGCTCCAGCGACTGAATTGAAGTATACCGAATTATTTAAAATTGGATATGGCTATTCTGATTCCCAGATTACGCGAAACAGCTTTGAAAACAGAAATTCAGATAAAAGCGCGCATTCGGCTGACAATATTAGCCTGGAGGCGCGCAATGGGCTTTATCATATTCTTTCAGGTAATGATGGGAAAATCATGCGATTTTCTTCCTATGGTGATCTTTTGCTTGTCATTCAAGACGCGCGATATATAAAAAACCTAAAGAACGCCGATACTGAAAAGACTGAAATTTCAGAAAACGAAGAAGATAAATCCCGTCTGAGTCCGAGGATAAATCCTGAAATTGGTTTTCAGCAATTATCTCTCCTTGCTGTTGATTCGGCGGGAACCATGTATGTATCAGACAGACTTCCGCCTTCGGTAAAAACGTTCTATGATGAAAAATCGCAAGCCTTCTGTGATTCGATTGTGCGAAGATTCTCAAAGGACGGTACTGAATTGGGTTTTCTGGGACAGGAAGGAGTAGGGGGAAGCCCTTTTCCGGTCATGCAGGGATTGCGGGTAACTGATGATGACAAAGTGGCAGTTATCTCCGCTTCCAGTTATTCATATCATATTTTCTTTTTCAACGCTGATGGGTCTCTTCTTTCATCTTTGAAAATCTCGCGCTCGACAATCCCGCTCCCCGATTCTGAAAGCAGCGCCGATTCAGCTCTGGTATCCTCTCTGGCATCCATTGAAACGCTGCTTCCGCTTCCAGACACTTCGCCAAAACCTCTTGTCATCGCAAAAGTCGATTATTATCAGCAGAACCTTGATGCCGTTAAAAACCTCCAATCCTGGCTGTTT
>CAZZJJ010000283.1:0-2107 GCA_964654405.1 uncultured Treponemataceae bacterium | reverse complement strand
TTCCTTCTGGCATCGTTGTCCACTGCCAGGATGAAAAAAGCCAGATAAAGAACAAAGCCAAGGCCATGCGAATTCTCCGTGCCCGATTGTACGAGATTGAAGAAGCCAAGATGCAGGCCGAGCGTTCGCAGGAACGGAAAAGCCAGGTTGGATCCGGTGACCGTTCCGAACGCATCCGCACCTATAATTTTCCTCAGAACCGGCTGACCGATCATCGCATCGATCTGACACTGTATAAACTCGATCTCATCATGGAGGGTGATCTGGAAGAGCTCGTCAGCGCGCTTGTCAAGCATTTCAGGCAGCTGGCGCTGGCTGGCAGTCTGCAGTGAATATCATGAGTACCTACCGGGATATTCTGAGCGCGGTGTCAGCAACCTTTACCGACAGCGAAACGCCCTTTCTCGATGCCTGTCTGCTTTTAGCGCATAATCTGGGTCTTTCCAGAGAAAGCCTGCTGACCAGGCTTTCCGAATCGGCGCCCCCGCTGCCGGCCGGCTTTTATGAAGCGGTACGGCGAAGAAGTGAAGGGGAAAGCATCGCCTACATTCTGGGGAAAAAAGAATTTTTCGGGCGCGAATTCATCGTTGACAGCCGGGTGCTGGTGCCTCGCCCCGATACCGAAATTCTTGTCGAATCAGCGCTGGAATGCGGAGATGTGATCGAACAGGAGCATCCGGGCAGGCTTTCTGTTCATGATGCCTGTACCGGTTCAGGTGCAGTAGCTGTCAGTATCGCCAGTGAACGGCCTGGCTGGACCGTCAGTGCCTCGGATATTTCTGAAGCGGCGCTCGAAGTGGCTCGCGCAAATGCTGCAAAGCTTCTTGGGAAACCGCTTCTCCTGACTGTCTCGAATCTTCTCGGCGCCGTGAGGGGGACATTCGGAATAATTACCGCGAATCCGCCCTATGTTCCTTCCTGCGAGACGGATGCTTTGCTGCGGCAGGGCTGGAAAGAACCCCGTCTTGCCCTCGATGGCGGACTTGATGGGCTTGTACTCATACCGGAACTTATCAGCCAGGCGTTCCGGCTGCTTGAACCAGGTGGGTTTCTTTTAGTAGAAACAGATTCCTTGCAAGTGCCAGAAGTCTGTGCTATGTTTGAAAAAACGGGATTTGTTGCTATCTTTGTTAAAAGGGATCTTGCGGGACGTGATCGGGTGACGGGAGGGAGAAAGCCGCTGGCCTGATCATGATGCGGAATCCCAATTTCAATTGAGGATCTGGCATGCACAGCGAAGAGAGAGTCCGGAAATTTCTTCAGTCTTTCCAGAACGTTTTTGGAAGTGCTGAATTGGCAAAAGCAGAACAGGCTTTGGCATTTGCGCAAACCCGGCATGGCCAGGAACATAGGGCATCGGGAGAAGCAGCCTGGGAGCACAACCTCAGAGTAGCCGCTCTCCTCATAGAGATGGGCCTGGACGAGGATTCCGTACTTGCCGGGCTTGTTCACGATACTATCGATAAATCCGAAGATGCACAAAAAAAGACGCTTGCAGTGACGCCCGATCAGGAACTGACCGAGCGTTTCGGGCTGGAAACCGCCACAATTGTCGCAGGTGTATCCAGGCTGTCTTCGGTCAGGGCGAAGGTCAAGACAGTGCAGGGCGCTGAAAGCATGCGGAAAATGCTGTTTGCCCTGACCGGTGATATCCGTGTTATCCTCGTGAAGCTTGCAGACAAGCTGGATAGCATGCGAACACTGAAGTGGCTGCCAGAAGAGCGCCAGAAACTGATTGCCGCGGAGTGTCTCGATATTTTCGCCCCCTTGGCCGATCGTCTCGGTATTTCCTGGATGAAAGACGAATTGGAAGACCTTTCGCTTAAGGCGCTGAACCGCGAAGCATTCGATCAGATCAAGGAAATCGTATCCGCCAAAAAAGATGAACGGGAAAAGTTTCTCGCCAGGGTTTCCAGCGCGATTCGTTCACTCGCTGAGGCTGAAGGTATTCAGATCGAAATCAGTTCGCGCGCCAAGCATTTTTATTCAATCTATCAAAAAATGCGCAAAAAAGCCAAGGAAGCGGATGAGCTGTACGATCTGCTCGGTATCAGGATTCTCTGTGCGACGGAGACCGAGTGTTATACCTTGCTGGGGATTGTTCACA
>CAZZJJ010000282.1:0-2114 GCA_964654405.1 uncultured Treponemataceae bacterium | reverse complement strand
AAAGGCCGACAATGGCTTTTGAAGCGCCAAGCCGGATGGCAAAAAGAGTCAGAAACGAGCCAGACACGAAAACAAACGAAAAAGAATTCAGAAAATTAAAGTAGTAGAATTTACTCCTGGCTTTCTGCAGTTTACCAGGCGATATGGCATTCGGCATGACTCAAGTATAGCACAGGATAAATTGAAATATCAGGGTTCCACGATGCTTTCAACTTCTCTTTTTGCCTTGACGACAGCCTTTGTTTTCCATTTTCCCGTAAGGTAATACCAAGTTGAAAATACGAATCCTATTCCCCATCCCGCTGGTATCGACCACCAGATTCCGCTGGTTCCCATCTTGAATACCCTGGTGAAAAGCAGTGCGCAGGGGAGCCTGACAAGCCAAAGTGCGAGCAAAGTGTTTATCATGGGTATGAAGACATCGCCAGCACCCCGCATAACCCCATTGTTGATGAACATGATGCCGAAGAGTACATAGAAGATGCCGACAATGACGAGGTATTCACTGCCGATGGCGATAACTTCAGTGTTGGTCGTGAAGAGGCTCATCAGGTTTTTGCTGAAAAGCAAAACAGCGATGGTGATAACAAGGGATATGGCTGTATTGACGGCAATGGCGGACAGATGACCGCGCTTGACCCGTTCCGCTTTCCCCGCACCGATGTTTTGTCCCGTAAAAGTTGTGATTGCCTGGCTCAGGTTCATGGCGGGCAGGGATGCGATAGAGTCAATCCGCGCTGCCGCTGTGTAGGCTGCCATAGTTGCTGGTCCGAATTCGTTGACAATCCTGGACAGAACCATCATGCCGAGTGAGACCATGGTTTGCTGGATCCCGGTTGGGAGACCGATTTTTATCATTTTTGAAAAGATTTCCTTGTTCCACTCCAGGTGTCTGAAATCAGGCGCAACATATTCTTTTCTTCGCGCAAGCAGGACAATGGCGCCGATGAAGGATACTGCCTGCGAAATTATGGTGGCCCAAGCTACCCCAGAAACTCCCCAATGGAAAACCAGCACAAAAGTCAAATCCAGCACAATATTCATCAAGGTTGAAGCAATAAGCAAATAGAGCGGTGTTTTTGAATCTCCGAGACCGCGGAGCATCGCAGCGACTCCATTGTAGCCGAAGGTTGCCAGCATGCCGGCAAAAATAATCCTCAAATACGCAGCGGCTTCTGGCATAACGTCAGCTGGTACCGACATGGCCCGCAGGATAAAGCCCGATGAAAAAACGCCGATAAACGACATGACTGTTCCCGCAAGAAACAGGAAAATATAGCTGGTTGAAATGACTTTTTTCAATTTTTCATGGTCGCGGGCTCCGAAAAATTGGGATATGAGCACTGTCGAACCCATGGTGACACCCATAATCAAGGAGAGCATGAAGAATATGATAGGGAAGGATGTGCCTACCGCCGCCAGCGCGGTCGTCCCGACAAATCTTCCGACAACAAAGCTATCAACCATATTATAGAATTGCTGGAAGATATTCCCGAGCAACATTGGAAGGGCAAAAAGAATCAGCTGGGTTGTTTCGTTTCCCTTGGTCAGATCTTTCATTGATTTTCGCGCTTCCTTGTTGGTTGTTCTTGGGATTTGGCTTCTTCCCAGAAAAGATCCATGTGCTGAAGGTGTTCTGCGTCCATAGGCATCTGCGCCTTTTTCATAGCCTTTTCCACGTGGATAAAGCGCCGAGTGAATTTTTCATTCGCTTTCTGCAGGGCGAGGGATGGTTCCACGCGGTGATGCCGGGCCAGATTGACAAGGGAGAAAAGGAGATCGCCGATTTCTTCTTCAACCTGCTCCTCGCTGCCTGTCTTCAGGGCTTCCCGGGTTTCCTGAATTTCTTCCTGAATTTTTTCCCACAGCCCATCTGGCGGGTTTTCAGTCTTGCCTTGAGTTTTTTGCCAGTCAAAACCGGCTTTTGCTGCTTTTTTCTGAAGCTTATAGGCTCTTTCCATGGGCGGCAGATGGCGGGGCACATCATCCAGCATCGAATCTTTTTTTCGCTTCCCTTCGACTTTTTCCTTGATGAGGTTCCATTGTTCGACAACCTTGTCCGGTGTGTCGGCGTCGGACTCTCCAAAAACATGGGGATGACGCCGGATGAGCTT
>CAZZJJ010000281.1:0-2114 GCA_964654405.1 uncultured Treponemataceae bacterium | reverse complement strand
GAAATCGCCAATGTACCCCTCCCCGATGATATGCCCTATGTTGGTTTGCGTGCTTTTGCGCACAAGGCCGGCATGCATGCAGACGGGATATTGAAAACAACTTCGTCGTTTGAGCATGTCGAACCAAAATCAGTGGGGAATGATCGGAGATTTCTGATGAGCGAAATGGGGGGACGGGCCGCCATTGCGGAGAGCATCAGAAAATTCGAACCGTTGGCAACAAAGGATCATCCCGCTGTCAAAGCGCTCTCCGCCAGACTCAAGGAGCTTGAAGCTGAAGGCTGGCAATATGAAGGCGCCGATGCGAGTTTTGAAATTCTCGCTCGCAGGGAAGTCGGGCTATACCAGCCGTTCTTCAGGCTGGAGCGGTATGAAGTTCAGAGCCGGTACCCCGAAATGAAGGAAAGCTCCTGCGCATCAGCTTGGGTCAAGGTCAGTGTCAACGGAACCGAGGAAATTGCCGCATCAGAAGGCAATGGCCCTGTAAATGCGCTTGACAGCGCGCTCAGGAAGGCGCTCCAGCGCTTCTATCCTGAATTGGCCAGAATCAGGCTGACTGATTACAAGGTGCGGGTAATCGACACAATGAGCGCGACAAGCGCCAAAGTCCGGGTCCTCATAGAAACGACGGACGGCGAGCGGGTCTGGACTACTATCGGAGTCTCTACCAATATAATCGAGGCCAGTTCATTGGCGCTTGCTGATTCAATCGAATTCAGCCTGATACAGAATTCGATTTGAGCGTGCGGCTATTTCTTGCCCTTCTCCTCGCCCTTGAGCACTTTGTCCACCAGATGCTTGAAGCGCTCCTCGACATATTTCCGCTTGACTTTGAGCGTCTGGGTGAGTTCTTTTCCAACTGAAAAATCATTCAGGATTGGGAAAATTTTGGTGATACGCTCGAAGGGTCTGAACCCATGCTCTTTCGAAATGCGCGAATTCACTTCTTCCAGAAGGATATTGTAAATGGCATCGTTTTCAATCGAGTTGCTGCCCGATATGACGATTTCATTCATGGAGAGTTTGAGTTCGGCGGCCAGCTTCATGAGTTCTTCTTCATTGACGGCGACAATGGCGGAAATCTGCTTCTGGTCCTGCCCCAGAACAACGGCGTGATCGATGTAGACGCTTTCTTTCAGCTTGTCTTCAATGGGTTCAGGCTCGACATTTTCGCCGCCCATGAGCACGATTGTATCTTTTGCCCGGCCGACGATAATGAACTCGCCGTTTTCCGACTGGACAGCCAAATCCCCGGTGTTGAGCCAGCCATCGTCTGACAGCACAGCTTTTGTTGCCTCGGGGTTTTTGTAGTAGCCGGACATCACCTGGGGGCCGCGCACAAAAAGCACGCCTTTTTCTCCGACTGCCGCCCTGGTCCCGTCCTCTTTTCTGATTTCAACCTCCGTATTGTCAAAGGGGATGCCGGTGGAGCCGAAGGTGTTGTAACCGACTCTTCTCGACAGGATACCGGGTGCGCATTCGGTCATGCCGTAGGCATTGACGAGCGTTATGCCGATGGCGTTGAAAAATTCGTCCAGATATTTGGGAAGCGAACCAGCGCCGCAGGTGGCAAGGCGCAGCCTTCCGCCTACCTTTTCCTTGAAAGGTTTGAAAAGAACACCGGCAAGCAGATGCCCGGGGAAAAGCGCAATCCATCGAAGAACATGCCAGACCGCCGCGATTGCTTTTTCCGGCAGTTTCCGCTCATGCAGGGTAATATAGCAGCCTTTGAGATAGTGGTTCGATGTCATCCACGCCTGATTGTTCTTGATCAATCCCAGAACAAGGCGGCGTTTTGCTCCGGGCATTTCCGCAATTGCCTTGATGATTTTCTGATAGACGGATTCCCAGACGCGCGGAACAGAAATCAAGAGATGCGGCTTTTCTGTCAGCAGGTCGGAAGCGAATCTGCCGGCATTGGAGTAGACAAAGGTCAGCCCGGATGCGAGTCCGCAGTATTCAAAAGCCCGTTCATACACATGCCAGGAAGGCAGCATGACAACGGTGGTTTCTGCCCGGTTGATGTCAATCTGGAGACGCGGCGTATTGGCGACAAGGTTCTGGATAAAATTGGCATGGGAAAGCATAACGCCTTTGGGATTGCCGGTGGTGCC
>CAZZJJ010000280.1:0-2122 GCA_964654405.1 uncultured Treponemataceae bacterium | reverse complement strand
AAGAAGTCCTGAGAATTGTCGAAATACAGAACTATGACTGGTCGCCCTGCTGCGGCACCCATGTCAGCCATCTTGGGCAGGTGCGGCTTTTGAGAATCCTTGCCGCTGAAAAATATAAAGGAAATACGAGAATCTACTTTGCCGCCGGGAACCGCGCGGTTCAGCACCTTCGACGACAGCATGAGACGCTGAAAAGCCTGGCCGGGAGGTTGGGTACATCGGTTGATGAAGCGGATGAGCGGGTCGCTGCGCTCTTGCGGAAATCGTCCGCCCTCGAAAGCGCGAAAAAGCTTCTGGTATCGCAGAGAGCCCGGCTCGAAGTATCCATGGCAATCCAGGAAGCGGCAGAGCGCGGCGAACAGCTCAAGCTGCTTTTTCTGCGCTCCGATGATCGCGATGCTGATGAGGTTCTGGAAACCGTGAAAGCCGCCCAGAACGCGAGCCTCGATGTCATCGTTTTTTCGGTGCCTGCAAAAACTGTCATCGCCGCCCGCAGTCCCGATGCATCCTGGGACGTTGCTTCCTGCGCCAAACCACTGCTCGGTGAATTTGAAGGCAAAGGCGGCGGATCGGCCAGCCTATTCCGGGCAGTATTCCAGGATGGAGCCAAGGCTGAAGCCTATGCTGCAGTGTTGCGTGAATGCGCAATCGGTACTGAAATTCAGCGGATATCCTTCAATCCTTCAAACAGCTCGCGGAATTCAGAATTTCTTCTATAAAATACCGGTATTGTGCCGAGCGGCGCTGATACTTCTGCGCCGCCGCCTCCATATCCGGTTCCGTCCCAGAGATACATCCAGTCATCCTTCGGCAGAATGAGCTTTCGGCTTTTAGCATTCGGCTTTAAAACCGGATACACTGCAAGATCCCGCCCCAGGAGATAGGCCTTGTCTTCATCATCGCCGAAATCACCGTCATAATGGTAGAAGAGCGGTCGCATGAACGGCATGCCCCGGGCAGCGGCTTCCTGCGCAGTTGCAAACAAATAGGGCTTTAAGTTCGCGTGGATGCGGGAAAAACGCGAAACGGCCACGATGGTTTCTTCGTCCGAATCGAATTGCCAGTTGGCTCCAGGTCTGTTGCCTTCATGCGTACGCAAGACAGGGCTGAACGCCGACATTTCGAGCCAGCGCAGGAAAAGCTCCTTGGAACGCGCCATTTTGGGAAGGGTTGTATAACCCCCGACATCGCTGTGAACCTGGGGCATTCCGCTCAAGCCGAGCGAAAGGCTTGCCCTCACGACCGAGCCAATGCCGTAATCATCGGACCAGTCGACATGCTGATCGCCATTCCATGCGAGCGTCGAATACCGGGAAGTGCCTGTAAAGCCTGCCCGGGTAAAAAAGCATATTTCACCTGATTTTCCTGCTTCCTCAGCCGCTTCGCGGTTCAGCTTCGCCCAGAGAACCGGCCAGCGATTGTGAAAGTCTTTGCCCGATCCGCCTTTCAGCAGAGCGTCGGCCGGAAGGTATTCGCCAAAATCCGCCATCCAGCCGGTCATGCCGATTTCGATCATGTTCTTTGCAATAATCGATTTATACCAGGCAAAAGCTTCAGGATTGGTCAGATCCACAATTCCGAACGGAAAGCTGGTCGCTTTCGTCAAATAAATCGTGCCATCCGGTTTTAGCGCGAGGTAACCTCGGGCTTTGGCTTCCTTGAAAAGTTGGCCATCGTCGCAGAGATAGGGGTTGATATAGCCGAGAAAGCGGATCCCTGCCCGTTTCCAGTCCGCAATCTGCGCCGCAAGCTCAGGGTACAATTTGGAGTCCGCCCGATAATCCCATCGCAGCTGTTTGCCGAAATAGGTAATCCGCTGGCCTTCCCAATCCTGCGCCCATATTCCGCAGACAGCTGATCCTGCCTTTCGCATGATTGCCGTCTTCTGAGCGCATCGCTCAGTGCCGTCCTGGATTCCCAGGATAATGCCGTCAAAAAGCCATGAAGGCAGAACAGGCGGCCGGCCGAGGAGTTCAGTCAGTCGTTCGGTTATTTCTGCATATGTTTGTCCGCTGCTGATGAAAACCCTCGCAGGAAGCTTGGTTATCCTGATGACCGCATAATCGGGAGCGGTAAAGTCGAGCAGGCTGTACGCGTCAGAATCGAGGTGGACAAAGTATTT
>CAZZJJ010000279.1:0-2126 GCA_964654405.1 uncultured Treponemataceae bacterium | reverse complement strand
GGTTCAGGGAGTCGCCCTCGGGGACAATCCGATGAACAAAATTGCGCGGATGCGCGTTGTAAAACTTGCTTTTAAGGTTCATGGATTCAAGAAAAGAACTGTCCATGGAAAGACTGCGCGCTGAGCCATTGAGTTCGGCGACAATGCCCAGCGGCCTGATCCTGCATTGCTCGGCTATCATGTCCAGCAGAAGCCGCTGGCCTTCCAATTCGGCTTCGCCTGTTATTACCTGATGAGAAAAGAGAATATAGGCGGATAGGGCCTGACGTTTCCAATGCTGGGTCTTGCTGAAGCATTCAGCGACGACAGCCGGAATTGCCGCCTGAATCAGGGAATACGCCTCTGCTGAGGGGTTTTCGCCGCTGAGCAGAGCCTTCAGCCGCGTGATAAGCGGTGCGATTTCAGCCGCGGAAAGCACGCCGCCTTTGGCGAGGCCGAATTTAATGCCATTATGCCCGGGCGGATTGTGACTGGCGGAGATGTACGCAAAACCATCGGCATGCTGTTCGCTGTCAGAGGGCAGGCTGCCTGCGTATGCTGCGTAGGCCATGATTTCCGGCGCCGATATGATAAAGCAGTAATGAACGCCGATGCCCATGCTGGTCAGAACACGGACAAAAATATCCGCTATTGTTGGCCCTGTAGGCCTTGTATCAATCCCGAGCAGGACGGTCGGCTTCGCAGTGCCGGCCGCTGCAAGGATAAACTCGCCAAAGGTCTTTGCCATCAATGCAGCGATAACCTTATCGGAATCGGATATCTGCGTGCTCAATGAATCTTCAGCCTGACATTCAAGGCTCCATGGTGCCATTTCGGCATCGTGGGTATGCAAAGCAAAAATTTTCCGCCATCCCGAGGCGCTGAGTATCAAGCTTGAAGCATTTTCCAGCACAGTTTCTCTGGATGGCAGGCGCTCGAGAGCGAGGGGGGCGATATCCGGGTCGCCTATATCAAAACCGGTTTCCGGGTGAAAAATCATGGACATTCTCAGTTCTCCTTTTCCTGCAGTATAGAATATTTTGCCCCGGTAATCCAGGAATCGTGAAACATGGGTTTACCAAACATGATTATGAAATTATAGTCAAGGATACGATGATCAGGGTTTTTAATTCGATTTTCTGGTTTTTGCGCGGTATCAAGGTTTATGCGCTTGTCGGATCCACCGGCACCGGCAAGAGCTTCCGCGCCAAGCTTGTCGCACAAAAATACGGAATCGAAATGATCATAGACGACGGCATCCTCATCAAGGGCGACCAGCTTATCGCCGGCAGGTCTGCCAAAAAAGAAGCCATGTATCTCGGGGCCGTCAAAACTGCGCTTTTTCATGATAAGGCGCACCGAGATGAAGTTGTCAAAGCCCTTCAGCATGAAAAATTCCGGAAAATCCTCATCATTGGCACCAGCGAAAAAATGGTGCAGAGAATATGCGAGCGGCTGGCCATTCCGCCGCCCTTCAGGATAATCAAGATCGAAGATATTGCGACTCAGGATGAGATTCAGAAAGCTCTCCAATCGAGAAAAATTGAAGGAAAGCATGTCATTCCGGTTCCCGCGCTGGAAATAAAGCGCAACTATCCTTCCATTTTTTACGACAGCGTCCGGGTTTTCCTGAAACGGAGCTTCGGCGCTAGCGCTTCCATGCCCAAAATTTATGAAAAATCCGTTGTTCGGCCCGAGTTTACCAAGCGGGGCAGGGTAGCAATCTCCGAAGCAGCGCTTTCCCAGATGGTCGTGCATTGTGTGGACGAATATGACGCTTCGCTACGGGTCCGGCGTATGGCAATCCGGGAAGATACCCAGGGCTATCGCATTACCATATTTCTCGATGTGCCGTATGGAACCCGCCTTGCCTCCAACGCCCATGCCTTGCAGGATTATATAGTAGACAATATCGAGCGATTCACGGGAATACTTGTGGCGGAAGTAAATATCGTCATTGACCGTATGCGGGTCAAATCTGGCAAGAACTCGAGGCAATTAAACTAATTCCGCTGCTGACCGGCTTTTGAAAAACCGAAAATGGGCCGGATGCAGTATTGACCATGTGAAAAGAAGCGTGTAGTATTGCTTTCATTGCTCGATGAGGGTGCATCATCGCGCGGTAATTGTATCCAAGGAGAAACGTC
>CAZZJJ010000278.1:1487-2134 GCA_964654405.1 uncultured Treponemataceae bacterium | reverse complement strand
GTTCAAACTGGACAAATTCATTGATGGTATAGCCTTCCACCTGGAATGAAGCGAATCGCTCTTCCATAGCGCGGATGCTCGCGAGTATCATCTCGGGATTGTTTTCGACAATTTCAACGCCGCCCATTTCAGTTTTGTGGAGGATCTGCGGGCTTATGACTTTTACGACCGCTTTTGCGCCGGGGAAGAGTACCTCCGAGCCTGAGGATTCGGCAATACCATGATACTCTGCAGAGCCGGAGACAAAGCGGTGGGCTGGCAGGGCAATGTCCATCGCCTTCAGCATTGCGATGCCTTCGGTTTCTGTCAGTGAATCCCGATTTTCGGAGCGCGGTTTTTGAAGCAGGCTTGCAAAGCTGTCCCGCAGGCCTTTTTGTTTTCCCGTCAATCCAATATGGTCAAATCTTGTTTCTTCCATCTCTGAACGCCTTGATATTGGCAGCCACGACTGCTTCACCCTTGCGGGCAAAAAGCTGGCTGATTTCTCTTTCTATTGCTTCCGGAGCGATTGGAAGCAAATCCGAGGCTGCGCCGACAAGGACAATGTTCGCGGCCCGCGCACTGCCAGCGGCCTTGGCGATGGTATCCGCGTCGATAATCCGGTGCCGGGGCAGAGCGCGGATTTCGTTGAGCACCAGCTCAAGATC
>CAZZJJ010000278.1:0-1471 GCA_964654405.1 uncultured Treponemataceae bacterium | reverse complement strand
GTAGTTGGGAATATTGAGAATCGGGCTTGAGGCTGTAACAACCACGCCATGATCGGCGGAAAGCCAGGGCAAGTATCGCAGGGCTTCAAGCGGCTCAAACGCGAGAATCAGATCTGCATCGCCCCGGGGAATGGTTGGGCTTTGAATTTCAGTATCAGCAATGCGCAGGTGCGCCAGAACTTCGCCGCCGCGCTGTGACATGCCATGCACTTCCGATTGTTTAGCTTGCAATCCTGATGCCATTGCGGCTCTCGCAATGACAACCGAGACAGAGAGTCCGCCCTGTCCGCCGACGCCCGCGAGTATGATATTGTAGTTCATGCTTTCCTCGCTTTTTTCAGGTATTCGATGCATTCGCGCTTCATGATGAGAACCGAAACGCCGTCATAGGCCAGTTCTTCCTTCATGACTTTGACGTTTGCTTCATGGCTTCTGCGATGAGCTTCCAGTTCGCGGATATGTTCTTTTTCAACGCCAAGACCCGCGAGAAGTTCGGGCAGACGCGAGCCCGGAGAAATGGTCGGCTGGGCGCCGGTCATGCCGGTTGTGCTGTTGTCAAGGATGAGAACGGTCATCGGTGTTTTGTGGGCTACTGCATCGAGAAGGTTGGTCATCCCGGAATGGTAGAAAGTCGAATCTCCAATCATGGCTACAGCCTTTTTCTGGCCGACCGTCGAGGCGCCTCTGGCCATCCCGACTGACGCGCCCATGTCTACACAGGTTTCTACCGCTGAGTACGGCGGCAGCGCGGAAAGGGTGTAGCAGCCGATATCCGAAGCAGTGAAAAATTCAGCTTCGTCCTTGAGGGCTTCCTTGAGCGCAGTCACGCTGTCGGCATGCGGACAGCCTTGGCAGAACTGTGGCGGACGAGCAGGAATGCTGATACCGGGGAGCTGGACTGAGGCTTTTTGTGCTAGCCCGAGCGCCCTTCTGACGCTGTCCGAGGACAGCTCGCCGTCAAGCGGAATTTCTCCGCTCAATTTGCCGAGCACAGGCACCGGGGCTGAGAAAACCCCGCGGATTTCTCGCTCAATAAAGGGATAGCCTTCTTCGATGACAAGCAATTTTTCCACGCTGGCCGCAAGCTGTCGGATTTTTTCCTTGCCTGCGGGGTACCGGCCGATGTGCAAATGGCTTGGCATTTCACCGTCATTCGTCGCGCTCCAGTCCGCTTCATTTTCAAGGTAATATCGAAGCCCGAGCCCGCAGGTTATGACGCCGAGCTTTTTGCTTCTCAGGCTGAAAGGTGCGGCAGCCTCCGAGTCCTTTTCAAACTGCCTGTTTTTTTCCAGCAGGATTTTCCAGCGGTTGCGTGCCATGGCAGGCATCAGAATCCAGGACATGGTGTCATCGGATTTCGAAAGCGGGTTTGGCTGGCGGACTGCGGCTGTCTTAACCGCCGCCCTCGCATGGGCAAGGCGTGTCGTGATTCTCAGCAGAACCGGTACCTCGTGTTTTTCGGAATAATCGA
>CAZZJJ010000277.1:0-2141 GCA_964654405.1 uncultured Treponemataceae bacterium | reverse complement strand
GATCCTCAAAATCCATCACATAGTGATCCCCGTCGAGACGGAGCTGATTTTCCACCAGCTGGCGCCCATTGTTCAGCACCGCGCTGGAAAACGGATAATACACTGGCGTTTGGACAATGACCTTGTCGCCCGGCTGAGAATAGGCAAGAACGCAGAAATTGACCGCCGGCACAACACCGGGCGAATAGCAGATCCATTCCTTTTTGATGTCCCAGCCATTCCGCTTTTTCATCCAGTTGATGAGCGAACTGTAATACCCATCGGTTCTGACCGGATAACCATAAATCGGATGGTCTGCCCGGGCCCTAACAGCTTCCACAATGGCGCTGGGGCAGGCAAAATCCATGTCCGCCACCCACATCGGCAGAACGCTGTCATCGCCGCAAAAACGCTTTCGATAACTCCATTTCAATGAACTGGTCGGTACACGATCTGGAACATTGTCAAAATCTTCACGCATGGTATCTCCATATCAACAAGCTGAAACCGCTCCCATGGCAAACCAAAGGAACGGTTTCGCAGAAGTTCTTAATAATCTTCGGCTCTTTTTAAACGACCAATTTTTGCAGTTGGCATATTTTGCCATCACTTATTCTGCTGTGCCAGTCTCGCTTCTTCTTCTATCCAATACTTATCATAATCATGTTTAATATCACGGTAGATTCTGCCTTCTTTTTTCATTCGCGCTGTCATGATGAAGTAATACACTGTTCCAAGCCCGAAAAATCCAGCAAAATAATAGAGGTTCTTGACGCCGATTTTCAGCAAACCATTCCACGAAAGCAGCAAGCTGATACCGAGGGAAAAGGCAACAATCAGGTAAAGCCAGATTTTGGGGAGCGGCAACAGCGATTTTTTATAGAGATTTGGGAACTTCTTTTGAATAAAGAGGACTGAAATCGGCATCATCATTGAGAATATAAAGCCCGGCACCAAGGTTATGAGTGTTGTAAAACTCAAGTCGAATTTGAAAATAATTGGAAGTGCGATAATCAGCGCAACCGTAATTGTTACCCGCGAAGGCTGACCGGACTTGTTCAGCTGAGCGAACCAGCGTGGGAAAATGCCATCACGTGACGCTGCCCAGAAAATTCTTGACTGTACCATGATACCGGCATTCAACGTTGTGAGAATCGCCAAAAATGCGCCGCCTGAAATAAAGAACACAAAACCAGCCGGACTCATGAATTTTTTCGCAAATTCACCCAACGGCATAGCTCGTTTGGTAACAGGCGGAATAAGCTGTTTGTAATCAACTGCGGTAGTCGCGATAAAAGCCAGCAACGCATAGATGACAGCCGCAATGACAGTTCCCCAGATAATCGCAACAGGAATGGATTTTCTTGGATCCTTTACTTCACCGCCCATATTGATAACGACCGAAGCTCCATCCAGCGCGAACATATACATGATGAGCGCAGTCAGGAAGTTGGAAAAGCCATTTGCCATAAATCCCTGCATCCGTGAAACATCGACTTTGGGAATACCCTCAAAGATAAACCACAGCATCGCGGCAAGCAGGATATAGACAAAGTATTTGTTCGCTTTTGAAATTATTTTTACATTGAACAGGTTGAGAACCGTAAAGAAAAGTATGGCAAAAAGAGAAGATGCCCAGATTGGCATGGTTGGTATGATTACCTGGACATACTGCCCGAATGACATGGCAACAACCGATACGGAGAAGATTCCGATGATGCGGTTCCACATGTAATAGAATCCCAGCGTCGGATCCAGAAACCGCGAGATGTATTTATAGTAGCCGCCTGTTGTTGGGCACGCTGATGCAGCTATCATGGTTGGGATTGTCGATACGATGGCGATTGCAGCTGCTACCAGATATACCAGAAATGCTGCTGAGCCGACATAGGCAATACCGATACCTGTCAGGCTGAATACGCCTGCTCCGATAATCGCTCCGACACAGATCCAGACAAGCTGAGCAGTTGTAATCTCACGCTTGAAGTCCTGACCTTCCGTACCTGCCATACATTCCTCCTTGGAAAATCTAATTATTTGCCCTTATAGGCTACGAGATCGATCTCGACATTCGCGTTTTTCGGGAGCGCAGCTGCTTGAATGGTTGTGCGGGCGGGGCAGTCAGCAGGGAAAAACTCGGCATACACCGCATTGAAAGCTGC
>CAZZJJ010000276.1:0-2145 GCA_964654405.1 uncultured Treponemataceae bacterium | reverse complement strand
TTCCGTCAGAAAGCTTTTCTCCCATGAGAACAGCGCAGGCACCGCAGTCGCCTTCGCGGCACCCTTCTTTTGTGCCGGTCAGTCCCAGTTCGTTTCTGATAAAATCGAGAAGCGGAGAACCGAAGGAAAGCGCGGGCACACGCCACTGGCTGTTCACCATGATTTTCTGGTTTGTCATATTGTGCATGATTGGCATTCCTTTTTCGATTTCAATATTCCATCTACATCAATCACAGTACAGTGAAACAGGCTCAAATTTATCGACATCGATAAGCCCTTTGTCGGTGATTTTGAGACTGGGAATCACCGGCAGGGCCATGAATGAAAG
Organism: uncultured Treponemataceae bacterium; assembly: GCA_964654405.1. Classification (GTDB taxonomy): domain Bacteria; phylum Spirochaetota; class Spirochaetia; order Treponematales; family Rectinemataceae; genus JAJTBL01. The sequence goes on along the minus strand of CAZZJJ010000276.1, from coordinate 1,817 downwards.
TGTCATGAGCGGGCTGGTGTTGCTGAGCCCCTCTTCCTTGAACAATTGTTCGAACTCTCTCAGACGCTGGATTACGAATTCGGCGTTCTTATCGCTCATGAGGCCGGCAACCGGCAAGGGCAGATCCAGGATGACTTCATCTCCAACGGTAAACACCAGTCCGCCCTTGATTTTATTGAGATGGCGCGCCGCCTTGAAAATGGAAGCGTCGTCGACTCCAGCGAGAATCATGTTGTGCGAGTCATGGCTTATTGTGCCGCCCAGAGCGCCGCGCCTGAGTCCCAGGCCTCTGATAAACCCTTTGCCGATATTGCCGGAACCGGTGTGGCGTTCAATCACGAATATTTTAACGATATCTCGCTTAGTGTCGGAAACGCAGTATCCTGCTTCCACCTTGGGATACACCGCTGCTGCGCCGGTGATGATGGATTGTTCGTTCGCTTCAATAACTCGAACTTTTCGGCCTTTGTCGGGGATTTTAAAATCGTCAGCCGTCAGCCACTTGATATTGACGCTGTCCCGCAGGGGAGGAAAGACTGATTCGAAATTTCTTTTAAGTGTGCCGTTTTCCGCGACAATGCTGCCGTTTTTAAAGACTTTTTCAACCCTGAAGTCGTCAAAGGATGAAAAAGCGATGAAGTCGGCTTTATATCCGGGGCGGATGGCGCCGGTACCGGGAATCTTGAACCATTGACTGGGGTTGAAGCAGGCAATGCGGAAAGCGTCCATCGGGGTGATTCCGTTGGAAAGCAGCAGTTTCAGCGAATAATCCATGTGGCCTTCATCGCGGAGGTCGTTGGAGTGTCGATCATCCGAGCAGATCATAAAACGCGAAGCGGTTTCCGGTCTGACCGCGGGCAGCAGCTTGAGGAGGTCTTTGGCCGTTGAGCCCTCGCGCATCATGATATACATGCCCTTAGCGGCTTTTTCAATTGCCTCTTCTGGTGTTGTGCATTCGTGGTCTGATCCGATGCCGGCCGCGACATAGGCTGAAAGAGCCGCTCCTGAAAGGCCAGGTGCATGACCATCGATAGCCTTGCCTGCATTTTTAAAGAGGGCGATTTTGTCCATGAGCCTCGGATCCTGGGCAAGGACCCCGGGGTAATTCATCACTTCTCCAAGACCCAGCACTCTTGAGTCCTGCAGAAAGGGATACATGTCAGAAGCATAGAGCGAAGCGCCTGCAGAATCGAAATCAGTCGCAGGAACACAGGAGGGTACCATGAAATAGATATCCATCGGCACATCACGGGACGCGTTGATCATAAACCGCATACCGTCGTAGCCGAGTACATTCACAATTTCGTGCGGGTCGGCGACTATGGTTGTCGTTCCATGCGGCAGCACAACCTTGGCATATTCCGCTGGGGTGAGGAGCGAAGATTCGATATGAACATGCGCATCGATAAGACCGGGCGCAAGATACATGCCTTTCAAGTCTATTGTCTCTTTGGCCTCAAGTTTGTCATTGATACCGACAATAAGCCCCTTTCTGATTGAAATAGTTGCGTCGTCAAGAATCCTGCCGCTGAAAAGGTCCAGCATTTTGCAGTGGATGAGGTTGGAATCGCATATTGTTTTGCCGATAGCGGCGTCGATGATTTCTTTTCCCATGACTAATCCTCGAATGTGTGCATACAGAAATGAAAGAATTGGTGATCACTTCCGGGCGCGGCCTTTGATTCTAGTACGGTTTTTCCCTTTTTGCAAACTGAAATTGATTTTCCAAAGAAAAAAACCTGATATTTTCCCTTGCGTTCCTGACAAACCCCATGTATCCTTGAATCGTTTTGCATTTTTAGAATCAAAAGGAAGGA
>CAZZJJ010000275.1:0-2163 GCA_964654405.1 uncultured Treponemataceae bacterium | reverse complement strand
GCTCAACCAGAAGGTTGGCCAGTATTTTTTCTTCGGTTTCGGCATCGACCGCCGATAGCGCATCATCCATGATCAGAATGGGCGGATCGAGTGCAAGCGCCCGCGCGATGGCGATTCTCTGCTTCTGTCCGCCCGAAAGCGTCAGGCCTTTTTCTCCGACAACGGTATCCCATCCAGCGGGAAAAAGTTTGACATCTCGCTCAAGCGAGGCAATCCTTGCAAGCTCATGGAAGCGCTCCTCCGTAATATCCGGCTTTCCGTAACAGATGTTCGCGCGAACCGAATCGGAAAAAAGGAAGGATTCCTGCGGCACATACCCGAACATGGATCTGAGCGATTTCAATTCAAACTCGCAAATATCGATGCCGCCAATAAAAACACTGCCTTTTTCTGTATCCACCAGCCGCGGCAGGGTTTTCAGCAAGGTTGACTTCCCCGACCCTACCCGGCCGAGAATCCCAAGCGTCCTGCCGTCTTCCAGCCTTAAGGAAATTCCGCTGAGCGCTTTTCTGGAAGAATCAGGATAGGAAAAATTCAAATTTCGAATTTCAATGCCGGTTCCTTCAGGCTGTGCAACCGTATTCGAAGCCGAGGCGATTTCTGGTTTTTCGTTCATGATCTCGTTGAGGCGCTTCAGACTTGCTGCACCCCGCTGAATAATGTTCACAGTAAAACCGGCACCCATCAACGGCCAGACCAGCATTTCGAGATAGGAGATCATCGCGATGATGCCGCCGGGGCTCATTCGATTTTTAATTACCGCGCTGCCGCCGACCGACAGCAGAATAACCGTGCTGATACCGGAAAGAAAGGAAATCAGCGGGAAGAAGAAGCCGAAAGTCTTGACCAGATCCATCACTGCATCGCGGTAATGATCGTTTTCGCTCGAAAATTGATCCGAAAAATGTTTTTCCTTGACAAAGGCCTTGACCACCCGCATGCCTGCCAAGGTTTCCTGTGCGATATCCGACAATTTCGAATAAACTTCCTGCACCTTCTTGAACTGCCCGCCCACCAAACGTCCGAAGAAAAATATCAGAACCGTAATCAGCGGGAGCGGTATGATGGTATAGAGTGCAACGGCTGGATTGTCCGATATCATCGCGATAAGAATCATCGATGACATGAAGACACCATCGACAAAGGCGACAAATCCCATGCCCAGCGCCTGCCGGACAGCGTTCATATCGTTGGTTGCGCGAGCCATCAAATCGCCGGTCTTGTTTTTCTGATAAAATGAAGCGGACATATCGAGTAGATGGCTGAAAAGCGCATCACGCATCTCGGTCTCGATCTGCCGGGAAGCTCCGATGATAAAAAGCCGCCAGAGGAATCTTCCTATTGAAATGACAAGGGCGACAGCCAGCATTGAAAGCACCGGTTTCCAGATTTCCTGAATCGAAAATGTCCCCAGAGCGATGATATCGATTGCCTGCTTGACAAATCTCGGTATCAGAACCTGCGCCGCATCCACCAGCATTAGAAACAGAATGCCCGCGATATATCGGAATTTGTATTTTGAAAGGTAAGGGAAAATGGTTTTGAACTCTTTGAGCATGATCATAAAGTGTATCGGCAGGAAGCTAATTGGGCAAGACAAATCCAGGGATTATTCAGATTTTTGCTGAATTTATGTTGCGCTAGCACTTTGCCTTTTTGCCTTTATCTCGAATTTTTATTATCTTGCATCCAATATGGTTTGGAGGAACTCATGAAATTCTGTGTTAAAAAGTTGCTTGCCTTTTCTCTGGTTATATCCTTTTCCCTGGCTCCCGCATTTCTTTTCGCGCAAAATACCGCTTTTTCTGTCAGCCTTGAAGCTGAAACCGGTACGGTCAAGGTTTTTTCCCATACCTATCGGGTTGGTCCGGCTCCTGCGAATACTAACTTCGATTTTGTCACCATGGGCGGACAGGAAATTCTTTTCCCCTTCTCCCGTTTGAGCGCTGAACTGCTTATTGCGAACCGCCACTCTGTCCGGTTCCTCTATCAGCCTCTGGAAATCGCGACCCAGTCAGTTGCCCGAACCGCATTCACGATAGATTCAATTACCTTTGCGAAAGACAGCCCAATCGATATTATCTATTCATTTCCTTTCTATAGAACAACTTATCTTTATGACCTTTTAAAAGGTGAAAACTTCCTCGGAGTCGGCGCGGCTAT
>CAZZJJ010000274.1:0-2178 GCA_964654405.1 uncultured Treponemataceae bacterium | reverse complement strand
CTGCCAAACTGGATTCTGTCCCGATAGTCTGCATTACCGGTCAGGTGTCACGGAGCTTGCTCGGCAATGATGCTTTTCAGGAAGTGGACACAATCGGGATAACCCAGCCGGTGACCAAGCACAATTTCATGGTGTCTGAGCGGGAATTACTGCCCCGGCGTTTGAAAGAAGCCTTCGTGATAGCTGCAACTGGCCGCCCGGGACCTGTCGTCATCGATATTCCTAAAGATATCCAGATCGAAAAATGCGACGATGCATATCCGGAAACCGCGTCAGTACGTAGCTGTTCTCCTTCGCCCTCCGCGCTTGAGAGCAGAATTCCTCAGCTCGCTGAAGCTTTGCGGGATGCCCGGAAGCCGCTTTTTTTCATTGGCGGCGGCATGGCAATCGCCGATGCAACAGACTTGTTTTCTCAGCTTCTTGAAAAGGTGCAGGTCCCTTTCGCGACATCACTCATGGGAATTGGGGTAATGGATACGAACCACCCACTGAATCTGGGGATGCTGGGCATGCATGGAACCATTGCCGCCAACCGGGCATTGGCCGAATGTGACCTTCTCGTGGGCCTTGGCGTTCGATTCGATGACAGGGCAATCGGGAACCCTGACCAGTTTGCGCCGCTTGCCCGCATTGCACAGGTTGATATCGATCCTTCTTCAATCGGCAAGAATATCCGGGTGGATTTAGCCATTGAAGGCGATCTTCGCTCGGTTCTCGAAGCACTCATTCCGGCAGTTTCGCCTGTTCAATTTCCGCAATGGCTTTCGCAAATAGAAGAATTCAGAAAATACCAGAAAGCTGTTCAAAACCGGCATAAGCACAAGATTGGAAACACTGACGAAATGCCGCGGCCTCAGGAAGTTCTCAGCATGGTGCGGGAAGTTTTCCCCGACGCCATCATTGCGACCGAAGTGGGGCAGAACCAGATGTGGGCAGCTCAATACATCCCGTTTTCCCGTCCCCGGGAGTGGCTGACATCCGGCGGGCTCGGAACCATGGGCTACGGGTTTCCTGCAGGGCTTGGCGCGCAAGCCGCTCATCCTGACAGACCTGTTGTCGTCATTGCCGGGGATGGTTCCATCCAGATGAATATTCAGGAACTGGCGACGCTCGTTCAGGAAAATCTGCCCCTGATCGTGGTAATTCTGGACAACGGATATCTTGGCATGGTCAGGCAGTGGCAGGAGCTTTTTGCCAGCGGACGCTATGCTTCAACCTGTCTCAAATTCAACGCGGAATGCAGAAAAAAATGCGGACCGGGTGCGCCGTGTTCCCGCCCAAGTCTTGATTTTGCCGCTATTGCGCGCGCCTACGGGGCTGAGGGGTTCATGGTGGACAATCTGCCCATGTTCCGAGCGGCCTGTCTTGCTGCGAGGAAGCTGAAAAAACCTACCGTTATCGATTGTCTAATTGCCCGTGAAGAAAATGTCTGGCCGATCGTTCCGCCAGGCAAAAGCAACAGCGAAATGGTGTATGAAGGAGAAAGAGTATGATATACAGGTATGAAATCATTGCGGAAAATCATGCAGGCACCTTGTCCCGGATAGCTCGTCTTCTTGAAAGCCGAAATCATGCATTGCTCATCCTGCAATCAAAAACGCTGGATAATGAACTCAGTCACATCAGCCTTTCAATTAGGGCGACACCGCAAAACGCGGAAAAAATCCGTTTACTCATCCAAAAGATGATCGATGTTGTCGAAGTCCAGGTCAGGGAAAACGCTGAAGCTGTATAGCTATGAAGCGCAGCAATTCGTGCTTTTTAACGGCAATCAGGAAGCTATCGTTTTCAAAGCTTTCAGTGTCGTATCCAGAAGACGGCGGCAGTCATCAGGTTTTGTATGATAGCCTCCGCCGCCTGTTTTCTGCCTGATGACAACGGTGCCGAAGTTTTCATCGCCGCCGGCTTCGACTTCATAACCGGGCGCTCGGAATGCCGCTGCCTTGCTCCACGATGTGCCTTTCCCTTTTGTCAAGATGACCGAATACAAATACGGTACCTGCCCGTTCGGTCCCTTATTGATGGCAGCTTGCATCTGCGCGCCAATCAAATCCAGCGGCTTGTGTTTAGGTTCAATCATGAGCCGAGCGCTTTCAGGGATCCGCAAACCTTGATCATCACGATCAAGGCGGACATAGGGAGTGCAGACAAAACCTGCCGGCAATGGCTGAGAACGCA
>CAZZJJ010000273.1:0-2181 GCA_964654405.1 uncultured Treponemataceae bacterium | reverse complement strand
ATGTCTGAAGAGGTTTGACCATGGTGAAGTGGGTTGAATCGGTACTCGTCGCTATCAATGGATCGGAAGCATCCATCTCCGCAATGAAATGCGCAATTGCATTGGGCAAGTTGCATGACACCCGAGTTGCCGCCTGCTATGTGGTCGATACCGCAACAATCCGCCAGCTGGCATTGTCCCGGATTTTTATCCAAGAAGAGAGCGAAGAATACGAGCGAAGCCTTGAAATGTCTGGCAAGCGATATCTGGGACTCTGTGCGGAGCTCGCAAAACAAAAAGGTGTGGAAATCCAGCTGCTTTTAAAAAAGGGCTCGGTGCCGGGTGAAATTATCAAAGCGGCCATGGAGCTGAACGCTGATATGATTTTTCTCGGTGGAAACCCGCAGGAGCCCCAGTACCGAGATGTTATCGCTGAGGCAAACCGCGAGATTGTGAAAAATGCCCGCTGTTCAGTCCTGGTTGTCAAGCCGCACACCGGCGATGAAATATATAAGAAACTGCCATAAAAGGCCGCCGATTTCGGAAGCAATCAAGCTGCGCTCAAATCACTGCGGATTATGAAAAAGCCCCGATATTCTGAACCAAGAGGTTAACACGCTTTTTCATTTCTGGTATTATCGAAGCAAGAGGATCTAATGCGCATAGCTGTTTTGACCATCAATGACAATGATGGCAGCAACACTCTTGACCGCTTGGCCAAGGTGGCAGAAAACGAGTTTTCCCGCGGTGGGAACCATGTGGAAATCGTGAAGGACGCAAGCCTCCAGCTGCAGTATTTTGATTTTATCATCCTTTTAACCCGCCCGGTCGGCTTCTCTGGCAAACCAAGCATGAAAATCAGACAAGTCTTGAAAAATTCCGGAAACCTTATTGGAAAACGCAGCATGGTTGTGCTTTTCAAAAAAGGCTTGTTTCTGCAGAGCATGCTGCGCAATGCGATGAGCGAGTTGGAAAAAGAAGGACTGCTTGTAACAACGGGAGAACGCATAACCAACGATGAACAACTGATCGCCGTGCTTCGGACTGCCCCGCTGACCCGGAGATAATCACATGGAAAACTATTATGACGTGCTCGGCGTATCACCTGACTCCAACCAGAGTACTATTAAAAGCGCGTTCAGAAAAAAAGCAAAAAAATTCCATCCCGACCTTGCTGCTTCTGATACTATTGAAAAAGCAGAAGAGCTTCAGGCTGAGAAAAAGACCGCGAATCCGTCAGGCAAAACGAGGAATAATTCAGTCGCTTCAGTCAGAGAATCAGCGATGCGGCTCATTCTTGAAGCGTACAGAATCCTTTCGGACGCTGAAAAACGGCGGGCCTATGACAGGATTCTGCGCAGGCAGAAAAAAGAGGAAGGGGGCTTCAATTACCGGGAGTTTCTAAAAGCCCGGAACAAGGACCCTGAAAGTCAGGCCAAACTTATCGTCTACGATCTGCTTCATAATCTTGAATCGGAAGCATTGGAAATCTATGAGCGATCCAAATCCTTTCCTGATTTCCGGCTTGAGCGGTATCTTGATCGCGGAGACGCTATGGATGCCGAGTATTGCCTGGCTGAAGAGTATGAAAAGCGCGGCAGACTGCTGAAAGCATATAGTATCTATAAAAAGCTGATCCTTATGGAAAAAGAGAAGGCCTGGTTCAGGTATTATTTCGATGTCGTCACGCTTCGCTTCAGAACGCTGATGCTGCAAAAAATGCCGGGAAGAATCGATGAAGAAGATTATCTTGACAGGCTCGATGAAGTTGTGGGATTAGACATCGGCTTGCGCGACAGCGCCCAGTTCCTGCGCAAAAAGGCGGAAGTTCTTATCAGAAGGAAACAATATCTCGAAGCAAGGCTCGCGCTGCAGGAAGCGGAGCGCAGAATGCCCCGCCTCCCAGGGCTTTCAGCGGTTCGTCATCGATTGGAAGAAGTTGGTTTCTGAGCCTTTATACTTGAAAAATTGCCGGGTTTGGTTTACTTTCGTTATTTGAGTTTGTTATAGACTTCAGCACAACGCATGTGTGCCAATACTTTTCATAATGAGTGAGTTAAGCATGAAACGATTATTCCTGTTCTTTTTTGCCTGCGTGGCTTTTGCGTCAACAGGAGCCCAGACAACCATCGATAAACCTGCGGCAACCATAAAGCTGACAAAACAGGAAGTCATCTCCGTACGGCAAATCAAGGCCGATGT
>CAZZJJ010000272.1:0-2196 GCA_964654405.1 uncultured Treponemataceae bacterium | reverse complement strand
CCCTCTATGACGCAGGCTACACCATGAACAATGTGAATCCGGATTATGTGGTGGTCGGCGAAGCGCGTTCCTATAGCCTCGATACCGTTGAGAAAGCGGTCAGGCTGGTGCTGGAAGGAGCGAGGCTGATCGGAACCAACCCCGATTTGACGGGGCCGGGCGAAAACGGGCTTGTTCCCGCCTGCGGATCGCTGGTAGCGCCGATTGAACTCGCGACAGGCCGAAAAGCGTATTTTGTCGGTAAGCCAAATCCACTCATGATGCGCCACGCGCTGAGGCGGCTGGGCGCAACCCGCGAAGAGACCGTCATCATCGGAGACCGGATGGATACGGACATTATCGCAGGTATCGAGTCGGATATCGAAACGGTGCTGGTGCTGTCTGGCGTTACGTCACGAGACGATATCGGACGATACCCCTACGCTCCCCGCCACATTCTGGAAGGTGTTTTCGAGATTCCATGATTCGATAAACGTACCGAATTCCTTGTACCGCTGATACAGCGCTGCATAGATGGGTACAGCGGCGGGATCCGGTTCCACAACCGCTTCTATGCGGGGGCGCATGGCTTTCTGGGCTTCCGGGATACTCCGATGGATGCCGGCAGCCACGGAGGCAAACATGCCGGCGCCCAGCGCGACACACTGATCGCTGGACACGATTTCCACGGATTTTCCCAGCACATCCGCGACTATCCGCATGACTAGTTTAGATTTTCTGGCAACGCCGCCGATGGCGCGGATTTTTTCGATATGCACCCCTTCCTCGATAAAGCGGTCAATAATGGCGCGGGAGCCGAATGCAGTGGCTTCAATCAAGGCTCGGTAGATCATAGGGGCTGTTGTGCCAAGGCTCAGGTTGGCCAGTGCTCCTTTCAGCTTCTGGTTGGCGTCCGGAGTGCGGCGGCCGTTCATCCAGTCGAGGGCAATGACGCCGGCTTTGCCGGGGGCAAGCCTTGCGGCTTCTTCCTCGAGCCAGACCATCAGCATGTCTTTGGCATGAGCCGCGGCAGCCTGGCAGTTGGGCGACTCGTCTTGCGCGATTTTTTCGAGCGGCCAGAACAGCAGATTGCGGAACCAGGCGTAAACGTCGCCGAAAGCGCTCTGCCCCGCTTCATAGCCAAGCAGGCCGGGGATAATGGAGCCGTCAACCTGGCCGCAGATGCCGCTCACGGTTTTGCCGGAATCCGGTCCGACAATCATGTCACAGGTGGAGGTGCCCATGACTTTAAGGAGGACACCTTCTTCCACCCCGCCGCCGACCGCTCCCATGTGGGCATCGAGGGCACCGACCGCGATCGGAATGCCTGCCGGGAGCCCCAGCTTAGCGGCCCAGTCTTTGCTGAGCACACCAAAAACAGTATCTGACGGGAAGGTTTCGGTTCCGAGGGTGTTCTTTATCCTTGGCAGATCGGGATGGACCTGTGCAAGAAAGGTGTCATCCGGATATCCGCCGAAATTTTCATGCCACATCGCCTTATGCCCCATGGCACAGCGGCTCCGCTTCAGCTGAGCGAAGACATCCCGCGAAGCCGGTTCCAGCCCTGCAACGCCGCCCAGCGATGTCAGGCCGGTAAGCAAAGCCGGCATCCAGTCGCAATGCTCCACAAAACTGACTGCCGCTGATGCCACGCTGGCATTGGTACGCAAAAGGTGCGCCGCCTTTGCCCAGAACCATTCGGAGGAATAAATGCCGCCTTCATATTGCAGGTAATCGGCACCGCCGGCATTAGCCCAGGCTTTGGTGGCTTCGTTGATTCGATCCGCTTCTTCAATGGCTGAATGATCTTTCCAGAGCACGAACATGGCATCGGGGTCGTCCGCAAAACCGGGCAGAAGGGCCAGCGGAACGAGCTGTGCGTTGACAGCGCACGGCGTTGAGCCGGTTGTGTCTACAGCGATACCCCGCACCTTGGCCAGCAGTTCAGCTCCGCCCGGCGTAGCCGCGATGGTGCGCGTTGCGGTGATCAGCGTTTCGACATAATCCAGGGGATGCTGTCTGAAAATATTCCGCGCTGGGTCGCAGTACAGCCCCTTCGCCCAGCGGGGATACTGCGCGACAGCCTGCGCAAGCTCCGCGCCGTTCGCGGCATCGATGACAACTACCCGGCAGGAATCGGTTCCGTAATCTATGCCGAGTACGAGGGTATCAGGTACTGTCTGCATCGTTCAGCCTCCCAGGTGCAGAAAAATTCGA
>CAZZJJ010000271.1:0-2205 GCA_964654405.1 uncultured Treponemataceae bacterium | reverse complement strand
TCCACATTACCCTTGACGCCGATCGCTTTTTCATATTCGGGAATCATGGTTTTCAGAAGATCGCCGTACGGATGATTGGCGAGCAGAACGCGGATTTCTTTGGTTTGCGCGCCAGCTCCCAGAACTACTGCAAGCAGAAGCACTATGGCTGTAAGCTTGTTTTTCATGAAGGCCTCCTTCAATAATAAAAAAAAAAAAAACAAAAAATAGTATTAGCCATATTCTATATTCCGTCAAGGAATTTTTGAAAGTTTTTTCCTTTTTAAAGATTATTTTTTTCATCCCAAGCTTTACATTTCGCTTACTTCCGCATACACTTATGATATTAAAAGGAAGAACTATGAGCGAAAACAGCTGTCTTTACCTGATTCATTCTCTGATGGATTCATTCAGCGACAAGGAACAGAAAGTTGCGCGCTACATTCTGAACAACCCCGCTGATTCAGTGCATCCAAGCATAGACGAACTCGCGGGCAGCATCGGCGTGTCCATTTCGACTATGGTTCGATTTGTCCGGAAACTCGGCTATGAGGGATACCAGCAATTCCGAATCGCGCTGGCAACGGAGGCTCTCGCACCGAATCTTCGCTTTTATGAAGCGCCGGTCACGGAAAATGAAGATGCCATTAAAATCGTTTTTGGAGCTGCGCGAACCGCACTTGACATGACGGAAAAAATGCTGGATCGGGACGCCGTCAAGCAGATTGCGAAAAAAGCCGTGCAAGCACGGTCCTGCTATATTTTTGGACTTGGCGGTTCGAACGTTGTCGCCCGCGATGCCTTTCATAAAATCATCCGCTCCGGCATCCGCTGTCAGACCGCCGAGGATTATCATCTTCAACTGATGCTCGCTTCCCAGGCGGGAGACAAGGATGTCGCGCTGATCATTTCCCATACCGGCGCCAACAAAGATACCCTCGGCATCGCAGAAATATTGAAAAAACAGGGCTGTACCATAGGAGTTATTACAACCTACCCACGATCTCCACTTGCGCGGTCAGCTGATTACCTTTTGCTGGCGGGCGCTCCCGGCGCGGCTATTATTTCAGAAGCCTTCTCGGCGAGGATTGCCCATCTGGCCATCATTGATGTGCTTTATGTCGAAGTCATGGAGCTCCTGAAAAACAAGGGTATCGAAAGCGTCCAGAAGATGCGCTCAGCAATCGCGGGACGGAGAATATGAACAATCATTATGGAGGAATTTGAATGAAAGCTGATATCGGACTGATTGGTTTGGCAGTGATGGGCGAAAACCTTGTCCTCAATATGGAGAGCAAGGGTTTTGCGGTCGCAGTCTACAACCGTACAACTTCAAAAGTCGATGATTTTGTTACAGGGCGGGGAAAGGATAAAAAAATCCTTGGGGCTCACTCGCTTTCGGAACTCGTTTCCATGCTCGAAAAACCGCGGAAGGTGATGATGATGGTCAAGGCGGGTACCGCTGTCGACCAGACGATCGAACAGCTTGTTCCGCTTCTCGAAGCCGGCGATATCATCATCGACGGCGGAAATTCGAACTATCAGGATACGATACGGCGAACTCATGACTTGGAAGCAAAGGGTCTTTTATTTGTCGGGTCAGGCGTATCAGGCGGCGAAGAAGGGGCTTTGCATGGTCCATCCCTGATGCCGGGCGGTTCGGAACAGGCATGGCCGCACATCAAGCCGATTTTTCAGGCTATCGCAGCAAAGGTCGAAGACGGAAGCCCCTGCTGTGACTGGGTCGGTTCGGATGGCGCTGGACACTTTGTGAAAATGGTCCATAACGGTATCGAATACGGTGACATGCAATTGATCGCTGAAACTTTCCACATCATGCGGTATCGCCTTGGCATGTCGTATGACGAGATGGCCGCGGTATTCGAAGACTGGAATAACGGCGACCTTGGCAGTTATCTGGTTGAGATAACGCGAGATATTCTGCGCTATAAAGATGAAGACGGCAGTCCGCTGGTTGAAAAAATACTCGATACCGCAGGCCAGAAAGGTACCGGTAAGTGGGCTGGCATCGCGTCGCTGGAGTTCGGGGTTCCGCTGACTCTGATTGCGGAAGCTGTTTACGCACGGCTTCTCTCCGCCGCAAAGGATCAGCGGCTTGCCGCGGCGGATATCCTGGGAGAGCCCGATTGTCCGGCGTTCACCGGAGATAGAAAGCCGTTTGTTGAAAAGCTTGGCAAAGCTTTGTACGCAGCCAAGATTATTTCT
>CAZZJJ010000270.1:0-2226 GCA_964654405.1 uncultured Treponemataceae bacterium | reverse complement strand
TCATATTTCTTTTTGACGCTGTTCTCGATTGTCATGATTTTCCCATTTATTTGGATGATTCTGTCGAGTCTCAAGGATGTCTCACAGATTTTTACACTCAAGCTTTTTCCTTCCAAACCGACACTCGATAACTACCGCTACATTCTTTTTTCAGGAAGCACCAAATTTCCGCAATGGTTTCTCAACTCGCTGATTGTGGCTGCCTGCACAACCGTTTCTGTCTTGTTTTTTGATTCATTGCTGGGTTATACCCTCGCAAAATTCCGGTTTCCCGGCAAAAAAATCGTCTTCCTCCTTATCATCAGCACGCTCATGATTCCGACCGAAATGCTCGTGATCCCCTGGTACGCGATGTCGAGAGCGCTGAAGTGGGGCAACACCTACTGGGGTATCATGTTTCCCGGTATGATCAGCGCTTTTGGCGTTTTTCTGATGCGGCAATTCATGTCGACAATTCCGGATGATCTCATCGATGCGGCCCGTGTGGATGGACAAGGCGAGCTGAGGATTTTCCTTACTGTCATTCTTCCGCTCGTGACTCCGGCGCTGGCGACACTTGCAATATTTAATTTTATCGGCAACTGGAACGCCTTTCTATGGCCGCTTATTGTTTCATCGAGACCCCGCATGTTCACATTGCCGGTCGGATTGGCTAATTTTTCAGGCGAAGCGGGCAGCGATTGGCATTATATCATGACCGGAGCCGCGGTCGCCATGGCACCGCTTGTCGTTGTATTTTTGCTCTTCCAGAAGCAGATAGTCAGAGGCATTGCGATGACAGGCCTCAAGGGGTAATTCGTATGAGAGTCATTGATTCACATGTTCATTTTCCAGAAGACAAAATAATAGACGACGGCCTTGAACACGATGAAAAAGCCAGTTCTGATGGTATCGGCTATTCATCAGGCAATACGGAAAAAAGTGCAGAAGCGTTGAAACCTCATCAAGCATGGCTCCGAGCTGAAAAAAACCGATGGGAATCCGCGTGGAGATTTCCAGAGCCTGTAGCAGTCAGTAAGGAACACGGTGAAGCATTATGGCTCTCCGAATTTGAAAAATACCCATATCTTGAGAAAGTTGTGTTTGTTACCGCTGGCTCAAACCAGTTCGCTTCAGAACTGTCGGAGAGAAATCCTGGAAGATTCATTGGCTATGCCCATCACAATCCAATGCTCAAGGATGCGCCAGACCGGCTTGAAAAGGCGGTAAAAGTGCAGAAGCTCCGGGGATATAAGCTCCTAGGACCGAAAGTTGAAAAACCGCTTTCCGACCCATTTTTCGACCCCCTGTGGGAAACAGCTCAAGATCTCCAGATACCTGTCCTGATTCATTTTGGAATCATGGGAGCAGCGGGCGGCATCGCGTCCCACATCAATATGAACCCTATGGCGATTCATGACGCAGCAAAACGCTTTCCTGACATCCCATTTATAATCCCGCATTTCGGCACAGGCTATCTTTTTGAAGTGCTCAACCTCTGCTGGGCTTGTCCGAATGTCTATATCGATACATCGGGATCAAATCAGTGGATGCGATGGATGCCCTATGAAGTGAGCCTGGAAATACTTTTCAGAAAATTCAGAGAGACAATCGGCCCCACAAGACTCATCTTTGGAACGGATTCATCATGGTTTCCGCGCGGCTTCTCGGAAAAATATCTTGACGAACAGAATCGAGCCATGTCTTATGTCGGTTTTTCAGATGACGAAAAGGATATGGTACTCTATCGCAACATCGCAGCGCTTTTAAAAATTCAAGGGAATTGATCTGCATGAGCAAGAAAAGGTTTTCAGAAATCTATTGGCGGAATGTCCTTGATCCATCGTATCAAAACTGGCTTCGATTATTCAAAACCGCCTCATTTCAGGTTCATCGTGCACATCTTCTGATGCTGTTCCGTCAGGGTGTCGTATCGAGAGACATTGTAGACTCTATAAAAAAAGCCTTGGATAAGCTCGAGCGCACCTTTGAATTTCCCGCTGTTTTGCCGAATGGGGTCGAGGATTTATATTTTATTCTGGAACAAGCGCTTGGCGAAGAAGTTGGGCAGGAAAACGCCGCATGGCTTCATACCGCCAGAAGCCGTAACGACATGGATACAACCATTTTCCGAATGGTTTTAAAAAATGAATTTCGAAATCTCATTCAAAAGCTGACAGCAGTCTGCCGTGCCATGGAGCTGAAAGCACAGCATTCAGAAGGGCTGCTTACTGTTTTATATACCCA
>CAZZJJ010000269.1:576-2275 GCA_964654405.1 uncultured Treponemataceae bacterium | reverse complement strand
ACCTCCCCGACGTCCGGATGCTCTTGCAGGTTCATGACGAACTGGTTTTCGAATGTCCGGCAGGCATCGTGAGCGAAGCTGAAAAGCTGGTCAAGGACGTCATGGAGCATGCGGTAACGCTCAGGGTGCCCCTGCGGGTGAGCGTGGAAACCGCTTTTTCCTGGGGCGACATGCATTGATGGCCAGCACATGAAAACGATTGTAGGACTTACCGGCGGCTACTGCAGCGGCAAGAATCAGGTTGCCGTCATTCTGGCAGCTCATGGCTATTATTGCATCGATGTCGATGCCCTTGGCCACCGCGCCCTCGAGCTTTCAAAAAAAGAACTTGCCGGAACATTCGGCTCGTGCATATTCGATGAATATGGCAGCATTGACCGGAAAGCGCTGGGCGCCCTGGTTTTTTCATCAAAAAGTCTGCTTGAAAAGCACGAATCCATCGTGCATCCGGTCATGCTTTCCCTCCTGGATGCGGAACTTGAGAGAAGCGAGCGTGTCTGCATCAATGCGGCGCTCTTGTACAAGTTTCCCCAAGTTTTGAAATGTAATTATATCATCGAGGTGACGGCGCCGCTTGAGCTTCGGCTTGAACGCGCAAAAACCCGTGACGGCGCAGACAGAGAAACGGCACTCGCCCGTATCGCACATCAGGAGTATCTCTGGAAGCTCAGGCCTCGCGTTCATCCTCCTGTCTTTTTTATATCGAATGCAGGCTGTATTGATGATCTTGAATCATCGCTTGCGCGAATTCCCGGTTTGTTACCACAAGACATTTGAAAGAGCGCTTCCATCGTCAAATCTCTTCATATCCGCTCAACCGATTCAGCAAATCAGCCGATAGTATGCATGAGGGAGATGGTATGTCCGATAAAACAAAAAAGATTGTCTGGCTCTCCGTGGGAATCAGCTTTTTCCTGCTCGTTGTGGCAGGAGCTGCTTTTCTGCTTTTTCTTCCGTCGCCGACGAATTCCGCAACACCTTTTTCTCTGACCGGCAAGAGCGAGCCCAAATCAAAAACGCCACAGGATTATGTCGCGAATCTCCCCGTTTCTACCATGGAAACGACAACAACAACGAAAAGCGGCGATATCATCATAGTCTACGGCAATGGCGACTCAACCACGACCACCATTCAGGCGCCAGTTCCTTCATCAAAGCCCAATACAACTTCAACCCAGCCTGCACCCGTGACAACCACAATTGTCGTAGCTCCCCCTGCGCCCAAATCCATTGTGACTACCACGACTACTGTTGTAAAACAGCAGCAGGCATCGCCCCCCACTTCAACAACAGCTAAAACGACCGCAACAACAGCGACGACCGCCGCCAAACCGGTTTCCAGCGACTATTGGATTCAAGCAGGCAGTTTCAGCAGCAAGGCAACCGCGGACAAACTCAAAGAAGCTTTCCAAGAGCGCGGCATGGTAGCTGCGATTACCGTGAAGGATATCAATGGGAAAAGCTACTATCAGGTAAAGGTCGGCCCCTATCCCTCTCGGGATGAGGCGAAAAAATGGATTCAGACCGTAAAATCGGTTCCGGGAGCGAGCGCTGAAGCCTTTATCACGCAATAAAAAGCTGTTTATTGCACAATATATGACTCAAATCCAGCATCCTTCAGCCGTGCTTGCATCTGCGACCAGTCGCCTTCCGCATCAACAATGACTGCCCATCGAAGCTCTCCATCCTTGTTTTTCTG
>CAZZJJ010000269.1:0-566 GCA_964654405.1 uncultured Treponemataceae bacterium | reverse complement strand
CAACCGCCTTAAACCCTTTTTTCACCAGTGTTGCCTGAAAGGATAAAGCATTTTCGCGGACGGAAAACCAGCCCACCTGAAGCCTTGAAAAACCAGCAGAAGAATCGGAGGCACCGCCGGCTTTATCCTGCTGGGCTGATTGCCCTGATAGAGCTGCAACAGCTGGCTTCGCCGAAAGGGCAAGGCCAGACAGCCTTGTGCTTTCCAGAATCCACGCTGATGGAGCGATCTTCAAAGCTCCTGCAATGATGCCATGTTCAATGCTATACGGCGACTCTTTGCCGATGGCTGCCTTAATGGATTTTTCGTCAAACCCCTTTTTAGCTGATTTAATCTGGGCAAATGCATCGGAATTGGCAATGTACCAGAGCAGGAGGAAAGCTTCATTTCGAATACTTTTTTCATTTTCGGTTGTCACAAGAGGTTTTGCAGCCGAAAAACTCTGTTCGATAAATCCTTCAAAATACAAAAGCCAGGCCTCCAGAAGCTTGATTTCCGCATCTTCCTGCAAAGAAAGCGCTGTCTTTTTGCTCTGCTCTGGATTGCGGATTCGCTGCAGAACCATC
>CAZZJJ010000268.1:0-2285 GCA_964654405.1 uncultured Treponemataceae bacterium | reverse complement strand
CATCACATGCAGGTTGTCATGGGCATCTGCGAATACCTCAAAGTTATCGACTTTGGAGAAACTATAGCCGAGGGATTGCCGGAAGCGGTCGGCAAAGATCCAAAGGTTCTGGAAGCCTATCTCGGGAAAAGGGGTGCGTGATGCTGGTAGTCAAAAATCTCAAAGTCAGTTATGGAAAGATAGAAGCCATCAAGGATGTATCGTTTGAAGTGCCTGATGGGAAAATTGTAACGCTGATCGGTGCCAATGGGGCCGGTAAAACGACTACCCTCCGCGCTATTTCCGGTCTGGAAAAATGTGCTGCCGGTTCAATCGAATTCGATGGCAAAAATGTCACGAATATGGAAGCACACAAGCTGGTCCCGCTCGGGATTTCCCATGTTCCGGAAGGAAGAAAGATATTCCCGACACTGACGGTACGGGAAAACCTCGAACTTGCCGGTTGGACGCTCAAAGATAAAAAGCTGATCAAGGAGCGGATGGAAGATGTCTTCGAAGTGTTCCCGAGAATCAAGGAAAGAGCCAATCAGCTCGGGGGGACACTCTCCGGCGGCGAGCAGCAAATGCTGGCTGTCGGCCGTGCGCTGGTCACGGGCGGCAAGATACTGCTTCTGGATGAGCCTTCCATGGGCCTCGCTCCGGTTCTTGTCGATGAGATATTTCATCAGATTGTCGAAATCAACAAGCGCGGCATGACAGTCCTGCTCGTTGAGCAGAATGCCGCCGAAGCATTGGATATCGCAGATTTCGCCTATGTTTTGGAAGTCGGCTACACGACAATCAGCGGTACTGCAAAGGCAATCGCTGAAGATCCCCGCGTACGGGAAGCATATCTGGGAGTGTAACCGCAGCTTTAAATAAAATCATTATGCGGCGCGGCTTGCCGATATCGGTAATGCGCTGGGAAAAAATTCGAAATAATAAAAAAACCGCGGGCTTCATGCTCCGCGGCTTTTTTATTGAGCCTATCGCAGGCTCATCATGGTTGAATCGCTGCCTTATTTGGAATTGGCAAGCGTCGCTTTGCAGACTTTGCAAATTTTGGTTTTCTTGCCTTCAACTTCCTGCTCGTACAGCACTTTTACACCATCACGCTTGCAAACGGGGCAGGTTCCGCGCCCGCTGCTAGGCAGTTCACGAACGCCTTTTCCTCTATGTGCTTTGGACATATTTTCCTCCCTGCCTCATTCAGCCTTTTTAGCTTCTTTGGCTTTCTTTTCAGCTTTTCGCTTGTTGCGCTCAGCTTTCTTTTCTTCGACTTTCTGATCAACCAGTTCAAGGATAACCATGTCCGCAGCATCCTGGGCGCGATTGCCAATCCTGAGGATTCTGGTGTAGCCGCCGGCTCTGTCCTTGAAGCGAGGTCCAATCTCCGTAAAGAGCTTGTTCAAAATGGCTTCATCCTGAATCTTTCTGGCCGCGATTCTGCGATTGTGGACGCTGTCGACCTTTGCCCTGGTGATCATCTTTTCGGCTGCGCGGCGAGTCTCAACCGCTTTGGCATGGGTTGTTTCAATCCGTTCGTGCTTGAAGAGAACGGTCATCATATTCCTGATGAGAGCTTTTCTGTGAGCTGACACCCTGTTCAGCTTGTTGAAACCAATCTTATGCTTCATTGGTCTGTTCCTTTTTCATTGTCAGCTTGAGATAATTTCGAAGCGGCGTAAAATCAGTCATACCAAGAGACAGATTCTGTTCGCTCAGCTTGGTCTTTATCTCAGCCAGAGATTTCTTGCCGAAGTTCCTGGTTTTGGTAATTTCGTCTTCGGTCTTTCTTGCAAGTTCACCAATAGTTCTGATGTTCGCATTTTTCAGACAGTTGGAAGCACGTACCGACAACTCGAGATCTTCGACCGGAGTATTGAGAATCTGCTTGACCCTCTCCTCGATTTCATCGTTCAGCTCATCGCCGCCAGCTTCATTTTCATCAAAGTTGATAAAAATTGCGAAGTGATCTTTGGCGATCTTCGCTGCTTCACCAAGCGCGTCTTCAGGCCTGGTTGTCCCGTCAGTCCAAATTTCTAGAACAAGCTTGTCGTAATCAGAACGCTGGCCAACGCGAGTCGGTTCAACTGAATACTTCACTTTTGTTACCGGAGTGAAAATCGCATCCATCGGAATAGTTCCGACAATCTCGATATATTTTTCATTCACTTCCGCTGGAACATAACCACGGCCCAAATCAACCTGAATTTCCAGATCCAGGTGAACATCCGGATTCAGCGCCGCTATGGTAAGATCGGGATTCAAGACTTCAAGCTGTCGGTCATTGGAAAAGAAAGAGC
>CAZZJJ010000267.1:0-2293 GCA_964654405.1 uncultured Treponemataceae bacterium | reverse complement strand
CCTCGCCCTCGATTTTCACGGGGGCAATATCTGTTTCGTGTCGTACCATAATATACGAAATTACTGATATTTGAGCTGAAGGCAAAGGGGAATTATGAAAATTCTCAGATAGATGCTTTTTATACGCTAAAAGTCAGATGAACTTAAAATTTTACCCAGTCGCGCCAATTCCAAAACTTCATTAATTTTGAAATTAGCTTGGCGGTTTCTCGCAGTTCTTGAGAACCGCTGTAAAATGCGCGCAATTTAAAGCTGGTCCCTCAAAATGCATCTGCATTTTGAAAGCCCCTCAGCCTAAAAAAAAGGTTCCGCTTTTGCGGAACCTTCAATCATATAGCAGGGGGAGGACTCGAACCTCCGACCTCCGGGTTATGAGCCCGACGAGCTGCCAACTGCTCTACCCTGCGTCGTGTTATCAGGATAATACAAAATATGGTAAAAAATGTCAAGCAACTCAGGCAACCAAACCCACTACAACCTGAAAAGACGGTGCAGATTGGTAGAAGTGGCGACCCGGTAATGCAAATACATTAAAAAGGCCGCGATGGGGAAGAGCGCGATAGCGAGGATGGCAGACCAGCCCAGCCAAATGATTCTATGGATATATAAGTCAACAAAAATCTCGATGCCAAGACAAATAACAGCGATTGCTATGAGTGCGTAGGCAATGATGTTGAGCCCTTTTCTGCGGGCGCGTGCAATCATGATGTAAAGAAATGCAAGCGCAGTTTCCAAAAAAAGAGCGAGCGGAATCGCAAGCTGCAAAGCCCAGGCGGCATTGCCGGTTATCAGGCTGAGCGCCAAAAGAAATAGCGGCGCGTCGGCAAAAAGAATCGCGAGGCGTATCAGCCGATGTTTATCGAGCATCAGAATGGCTGAACTCAGCATCCAGATAAATATGAATGAAGCGATTGGTATCAACGACCAGGTCAGACTGCGCGACAGCAGAAGGTCAATGGAAAACAAAGCTACCGTTGCAACAAGAAAAGCAACTGAAAGGACTTCCCAGACGATTGTCTTTTTTTCCTGCGGTGTAAAGGATTCTTTCGTTTTCGCGTCAGCAAGAAAGTAGGGAACATCCTGTTCCGGTTTGTCAGCGCATTCGGCTTGCTGTATCTTTCTGCGCGGATTTTTCGCTCCGCAGAGCGGACAAACGGGGCTGTCGCCAATTTCCACGCCGCACTCAGGGCAAAATGTCATAACCACCTCCCATTTCATCAAATTCAGCCGCGCAATTCCTGATCGTTCCGGCACCGCACCGCCACACGGATGCCGAGCGATCGCAATCGTCTGAAAAAGAATTTTTCCAGCTCGCGAGAACTGGAGAGGCTCCCGAAACAGATAACCAGCTGATCCCCCCAGCCAATGACCGATGCGTTGGTCTGGGTTGTGGGGCTGGGCGCGGGTATGAAAACAAAGCGCTCGACATGGTCTGCCAAGGCTTCTGGCAGAGAGATTGTCCCAAGATTCGATATGAAGCCGCTCAGCATGGTTTCGCCGAATTTAGCAAACAGGATTCGCGCAAAAAAATCTTTCATGAAAAGCGGCACCAACCGGACCGCGAGATTGCGTGCGCTGCCGGCATTGCGGGTAATCTGTCGGGCGATAGAGCGCGGGTCGTTTTCGAGCTTCATCTGATAATGGGCGCGCTGGACTAATTCTTCAAAATCACGTTTTCCGAGCAAAAGGTTTTCTGAAAGCAGGATAAAAAGCGAGAAGTTGCGGTTTGTCCGAGATGGGAAAAACTTCCGCAGGTTGACAGGGATTTCCAGACTGATAAAATGCTCGCGGGGCTGCCGCGGCAAGGAAAACCAGAGTTCCTGCAGGGCATCGAGGTACACGGCGCCGAGAAGTTCGTTCATGGTAACGCCGCGCTTTTTCGCTGCCTCAAGTACTTCCCTGGTGCTGGCGATGCCTTCGATAATTCGATATTCGCCTTTCGGCAGCAAGGGCTCCTTGAGATGCCAGGCTTTGGGATTCGGTTCAGGCGGCGGCAGTTTCCCCGGGAAGTGGCGCTGATAGGCGTCTTCATATTCTTCAGCAGAAGGTGGCGTTTCGGGGTTCAGGATGCCGAAGGGTTCCAGGTTCGATGCAAAAATATCGGGCGCATAGCCTTTGTCGCGGCAATATAGTGCCAGCAAGGTCTTCATGAAAGCCATGGCTCCTGAGCCATCGGTCAGCGCATGGGAAAATTCGGCAGAAATTCTTTTACCCTGCACCCTGAGACGAAACATCCGCAAGCCTTTCTTATTGATATCATAGCCCTGGCTGGGATTTGTGCTGTCATCTTCCA
>CAZZJJ010000266.1:0-2301 GCA_964654405.1 uncultured Treponemataceae bacterium | reverse complement strand
CCGGATGCCCGGTCAGAGAATCAGGTCAGCTCGACGGCAGTGCGCCCTTTGAAATCATTGGTCCGGCTGGCTCCGTCAAAAAGGACAAAGGCCTGATCGTCGCCATACGCCACATTCACTTCGATCCAGAATCAGCGCATCGATTTGGTGTCGTCGACAAGCAGAAGGTAAGCCTTAAGGTTGGCGGAGAGCGGGGAGCTGTTTTCCTGAATGTGGTCTGCCGGGTCAACCCTGCCTACGCGCTTGAGTGCCATCTCGATTTTGATGAAGGCAACGCGGTCGGTATCGCGAGCGGCGCCATCGGCGAGATTGTCGCGCTGTAAGGTTGGCTGGCGCGATCAATTCCGGAATTTCATGAGTTTTTAGAAAAGGAAGCAGGCGTGAGCAAGATTATTTTAAAAGCGCAGGATCTAGACGGGCTTTTAACGGACAAGGACAACGAATATCTGGCACGGATGGACAGCCTTTACCGGCAGGCAATGGTGTCCTTCAATATTCTTTCCACCACCAGGTCGGAACGTGAACAGAAAAAAGAGGAAAGCTCGCTCATCGAGCTCTACAACACAATGGGAAGCCTGATGCATGAAATCTGCGCAACGGAGCCCCGCATTCAGGTCTATTCCTTTGCAACTCCGCAGGAAAATCATGGGGAAGCTTCACGCCTCATCGCGAAACTGCGTGATATAAAAACCGGCCGCCAGGAATTCGTGTACTACATCCAGCGCGCCTTTGAACTTTTATTCAATCTTGCCTATGGCGGTGCTGGCAGCGTCAACAAAAACTACCTCATCGTAAAAACGCCGGTCGATATTCCCGTTCAGAATTTCGCGGTTCATAAGATTCCGAATGTCGATGATCAGCTGGAAAACACCGTCATGTGCGTCATGCTGAGGGGTGCTTTGCTGCCTTCCATGATCATTTCCAAGGAAATCCAGGAGTATTCATCCACAGGCTATCTGACGCCTTTTGCGCTGTTCAAGATCAAGCGGGATGATACCAAGAGTGAGAATACCATGGAATACATTCTTGACTTGGATCGCTCCTATTTCAATCTGGCGGAGCTGGATGGCAAGGACCTGCTGTTCGCCGACCCCATGAACGCGACGGGCGGCTCGCTTGTGACGGTTGTCAAATATCTGCTCGATCAGGGTATCAAGCCGCGGTCGGTCAAGTTCTTCAATGTCATTTCAGCATTGAAAGGGAGCCTCCGAATTATCCGGGCGCTCGACAATATTACAATGTACACGCTGTGGATGGATCCGGTGCTCAACGAACGGGCTTACATAATGCCGGGACTTGGCGACGCGGGCGACCGGATCAACGGCAAGGATGAGGATGAGCATCCCCGCGACATGATACGGCTTGTCGCCGATTATGGAACGAACATCACGGGGCTCTATCGTTCTCAGCTTCGAATTATCGAAGAAACCGTGCTCCACCATTAATCTGAATGATGCTGATTGATCCGAGTGAATATGCGGTGTTCTTTAACGGCCTCGATGTCCTTGTGCCCCTGCGGAAAGCTGAGGAGGATTTTGAGGCCGCGCTTTTTTCGGATACCGAACCCTTCAGCCGCCTTGCATGGCTTTTCCCGGATGAGGATACATCGGGGGATGCATCTGGCAAAGCGTTTTCCATGCTTGGCACTTCCCAGATACCAACTGCCCGTTTCCTGCATGGGTCTTTCCGCTATGTTTCGCTGAGCCTCGATGATGCTGCCGCTGAGCAGCTTTCGCGGGTCTTGCCTTTTGAACGAATCCCGGTCAGACAGATGCTTTCGCTTGTATCGCAGGAAGCTGCACGGTTTTTACTGAAAGCCCACGCTCATGCGCATTGGTCTGAGGTGTCCAGGTACTGCGGAGCCTGCGGAAGTCCGCTGGCAACCGGACATGACCATGGAGATCCGGGTGGGAAGTATTGCTCTGCCTGCAAACGATTTTTCTTCCCTAAAATATCGCCTGCTGTCATTGTCCTGATCCACAATGGCGATTCCATTTTGCTTGCGCACAACCGGAAGTTTACGGCGGGACGTTTCGGTCTGATCGCTGGTTTTGTCGAAATGGGGGAAACGCTCGAGGAAACAGTCCACCGCGAAGTGATGGAGGAAGCAGGCATAGAAATCTACAATCTGCGCTATGTCAAATCCCAGCCATGGCCCTTTCCCGATTCTCTGATGGTGGCATTTGAGGCAGACTACAAATCCGGCACGGCAAGACCTGACGGCTTGGAAATCGACCAGCTGGGCTGGTTTACCAGGCAGACGCTCCCCGAAATCCCTCCGAAAGGCAGTGTTGCACGCTC
>CAZZJJ010000265.1:0-2315 GCA_964654405.1 uncultured Treponemataceae bacterium | reverse complement strand
ATGAAATCACAGTGCATCATCCAGCTGGCGATTATCGCCAGGTCAAGATCGCGCCTTCCCGTGTGGAACCCTTGCTGAAAAAAATCATGGAAAATGGTATCCTCATGGAACCGCTTCCCGACCTGAAAACCAGCAGAAACTACTTTTCCGAGCGGATATCTAATTTCGATTCAACCTATCTCAGATTTCTGAATCCGCATATCTATAAGGTTTCAATTTCGACGCATCTCAAGGAGCTGAAGCTTTCGCTCATCAAAAAATACATGCGAAAACATTAGTTTTTAGCGCTTTACTCTTGAACAATACAACATCCTCATGGTACAAAACCGTGCTTTTTGGAGGGCTTTGATAAAAAGCCTGAAAACTACCCTGCCATTCTATAAATAGTAACAACTTCTGAAAAATTTCAATTTACAAAACAGCGTTTCATAATGTATAATCTCGTTTCAAGAGCGTAATTTGCTGACGCTTTATTTTTTTCCCCACATCAAGGAGGCTTCATGTCGGACGTAAAACGTGACAGTTGGGGCTCGAAACTGGGTCTCATCCTTGCCATGGCTGGAAATGCCATCGGCTTGGGAAATTTCTGGCGCTTCCCGTACCAGGCTGCCAAGAACGGCGGCGGCGCATTCATGCTGCCATATTTTATTGCCCTCATTTTCATGGGCATTCCGCTCATGTTTGTCGAGTGGAACCTTGGAAAGACTGGCGGCCGTTATGGACACGGCACTCTAGGACCCATGGTTTATCTTCAGGCCCGTGAAAAACTCAGACCCAAATCGGCACTCTGGTTTGGTGTGCTGGCAGGCGGGCTGGCTTTCTCGGTTGTCGTTCTGGTTAACTCCTATTATAACCAGATTATTGGATGGACCCTCGGTTACTCCTGGCTTTCACTGACTGGCGGATACGCCGATAAAGCAAAGAGTACTGTGGATGTCTTCCTTGATTACATCGGCAGCCCGGTCAACATGATTTTCTGGGTCATCTCTCTTGGTGCACTCGCTTTCGCAGTCATGCGCGGTATCCAGAAGGGTATTGAAGCATGGGCAAAGATCATGATGCCCCTTATCTATGTTTTCGGGATTGTGCTGATAGTCAGAACACTGACGCTTGGCAGCCCGGTCAACCCTGACTGGTCACCCATCAAAGGTCTTGAGTTCATCTGGACTCCGCGCTGGGCGGACCTCAACTGGGGCGCAGCGCTCGCCGCGGCTGGCCAGATATTCTTCACCCTCTCTCTAGGCATGGGTATCATTGCCAACTATGCTTCCTACCTGAAGCGCGATGATGATATTGTTCTGTCCGGTTTTACGACTGTAGCGCTGAACGAGTTTGCGGAAGTCATCCTCGGCGGAACCATCGCCATTCCCATAGCCTTCGCTTTCCTCGGACCTGATGGTGTTGGACAGAGCGTCGGCCTTTCCTTTATCGCGCTTCCGAACGTTTTCAGAACCATGTCAGGCGGCTCATTCTTCGGTGCTTTCTGGTTCCTCCTCCTCTTCTTTGCTGGTTTCACCAGTTCAATAGCCATGTTCAACTACCTTGTCGCACTGCTTGAAGAAGATATGGGTATAGACCGCAAGAAAGGTTCTTGGATTGTGTTCGCGCTGTATATCGCGGTTGGTCTTCCTGTCGGTATAGAGCCCATGCTCATCCGCGGATCCACCGCTTATCTCGACTCTGTCGATTTCTGGGTTGGCAACGTCTACCTCATTGTCCTTGGCCTCATTGAAGTCGCAGTCTTGGGATGGATGTATGGCAAGAAGGGGCTGGAGCAGATCAACAACGGTTCTTATTGGAAGATGCCCAAGTGGTTCTACACCCTCTTTATTCAGTTCCTGACGCCTATGCTCATTATTGTGTTCCTGGTCGGCTTTATTTCCCAACTGAAGTTTGACAGCCTGGTCGCAAGCCCATGGGCAATCGCCGGGCAGGTTGTGGTTGTAGCAGTATTGATCATTGGAATTTTCCAGACCCGAAAGGCGATTACCAGAACCTACGGCAAGGAAATCTCCGCGAATAAAGTTCTGGTCGTCAAGGAGTAAGACATGAATTCATCTGCATTGGCTTTCATGATTGGTGCATGGCTCATCATCTTTGCCGCATCTTTTATCGGTCTCTACTCGCTGATTAAGCATCAGAAGTGAGCTGATAATCTTTGCTGATTCAATATTTGCAAAAATTGGGATCAGCACAAGTTTCTGAAAGAATTTTTAGCTGGCATGCTCTATACTTATGTGCATGCCAGCATTTTTATTTGATGGAAGGTGCAGGAATGACGATTATTGAAATCATTGAACGGCTTGAAAAAAAGG
>CAZZJJ010000264.1:0-2317 GCA_964654405.1 uncultured Treponemataceae bacterium | reverse complement strand
GCTTGGGCGAGCCGATTACCGTTGGGAAACTGCTGGTTCAGACGGGAGATGCGCGCGGGATGCTGCCCTGTCCCTGGGGCGATGGGCTGTACCATAAAAACGCGATAAGCATACAGCCTGCTGACAAGCCGCAGGAAGCCTGTGTTGAAGGTGAAGACATGCTCATTTTTTCTGACCTTTCGATTCACTTGCTGCGAGTTCATCACTTCTGCCAGGGGCTTGGGTCGCCGTTCAGGCTTGATCCCGTATTCCTCAAACAGCTGATTTACTGAAAGCGCTGTGTTCCAGCATGGATTTTAACGCCTCAATTTTTTCGGACCTCAAGGACAAAGATTTCAGCGCTCAGGGGCTGATGGTGCTTGAAGGTCGAATTACCATCGAAAAAGCGCTGGAAAAGGGTATCAAGCTGATCGGACTTGCATCGATTCCGGAGCGGGCTGAGGAGTGGAGAATAAAGATTGGTTCCGAAATACCACTTGTAGAGGTGCAGCAGGCAGAGCTGAGCGGGATCGTTGGTTTTCCATTCCACCGCGGAAGCCTGGCGCTCGCGATTCGACCTGAAATCACGGAATTTTCCGCGATATCCTCATGCCAATCCGCAAGCGCGCAAAGGCCCTGGTTTGTCTGCCTCTGGGACATCGCCGACCCATCCAATGTCGGCGCGATAATCCGGTCAGCAGCCGCCCTGAACGCTAGCGGCATCATTCTGGGGCCGGGAACAGCTGACCCCTTATACCGAAAAGCCATCAGAGCCTCGATGGGAAACGTTTTCAGCCTTCCGCTCTATTCACTGCAAGAAAAAACGCTGGAAGATCTGGGTTCCGCCGGCGTCTATCGAATTGCGGGAGCTTTGTCTGCAAAAGCAGTGCCCCTGGCTGAAGCCTGCCAATTGAGCCGGGGCAGATTTCCCGCCATCCTGCTGGTGGGCAATGAAGGCTACGGTCTGCCCGAGAAGGTTCGGTCTGCCTGCGATCTTGAAGTTTTCATACCAATGACCAGGGGTGTGGATTCGCTGAATGTCGCCGCCGCCTCAGCCATTCTGATGTACGAGCTTTTCGTGTGAGCCTTGCATTTCAGCACAAGATTGGAAACACTGCTATTGATCCGTCACAATCACGGCGATGAGCGAAAGTTCCTCCCCGCTGTCAGCTTCAATGCTGTGTTTTGCACCGCCCGTGGTAATCACTACATCGCCTGGCTTCACTTTCTTGAGCGTGCCATCGTCATTCACCGTCCCCGAGCCCTTGGTAATGAGATAATATTCGGTTTCATGGAGGTGCTCATGCTCCCCGATGCTCGCCCCTGCCGGGATGAGGATTTCAGCCAGCACCCTCAGATGCTGCTGCAACGGCTTTGCCCCAAGGTTTGTAACATTGCAGACACCCTTCCCGCCCCGCATCTGGGGACGAGCTTCAACGTCCATATCCTTCCTTTCCAGTACCATTACCCGCTCCTTTCTCTGATATCGAATTCGAGTATATACTCGAACCATGAATGACCGGAAGCATCGGAGAACTCCGAACCATCCGCATGAAAACCCACCTGCACCATCGCATCAAGGGAATACTCCCCGACCCCGCCGCCAAAACTCAAGATTTTTCGAAATATTATATGAAGACAGCGACCTGATTGTCGTAGAAAAACCTGAAGGCTTGCCGGTCATCGCGCCAGAAGGATCGCGCGGCAAATCGCTGTATGATCTCGTAACCCGGCACATCCAGAAGCGAAACCCGCACGGAAGAGCGGCGCTTGTTCATCGACTAGACCGGGACACCTCCGGTGTCATGATGTTCGCAAAAAACCCGCAGACCAAGAAAATCCTGATGGACAATTGGAATGCTTTAATTAAAAAGCGGACATATACCGCATTGATTGAAGGACAGCTCCCGGCGGAAGAAGGCATCCTCGATTCCTGGCTGATGGAAAACCGTGCCGGCCAGGTCTATGAAGTTCCTGCCGGTACTCATGGTGCCCTTCGCGCCATAACTCGATGGAAAGTACTGAAAAATTTACCAAAATTCAGCCTTGTCGAACTCGATCTGGAAACAGGGCGAAAGCACCAGATACGCGCCCAGCTTTCCGCTGTTGGTCATCCGGTTGCCGGTGACAGCCGCTACGGCGCCAGTTCGAACCCTTTCGGACGTCTCTGCCTCCATGCTTCAGCGCTGGAATTCGAGCATCCCAGGACCCACCGTGTGATGCGGTTTGAAAACCAGCTGCCTGATTATAAATTTTAAATCGCTTTACAGGTGAGGAAAGACAGTCTATAGTTTTTTAAAAGAGTCTATGGAACCATTAAAGTTCAACATTGTCAGCG
>CAZZJJ010000263.1:0-2327 GCA_964654405.1 uncultured Treponemataceae bacterium | reverse complement strand
GGTTTACCAGGCAGACGCTCCCCGAAATCCCTCCGAAAGGCAGTGTTGCACGCTCACTTATAGAGCGATATCTTCAAGCCGGAAGCGCAGGAAAGCAGTAAGAAAAGCCAGGACTGGCAATAAGCTTGCGAAAAGCTTGATCTCAGCCCTAATCATGACCGCTGCGCAGGCGCTGGAGGGCTTTGAGGTCAAGGATGGTTATCTGCCTTCCTTCAAATTCAATGATGTTTTTTTTCGCGAGATTTCCGAGTTCACGGGAAAGGCTGGGACGGGCGACACCGAAGAGTTCAGCCAGCCTCTCGCGGTTGGCTTCGGTGATAATGGTTTTTGAGCCTGACAGCTCAAAGCGCCGAATCAGCCAGTCTGCAAGCTTTTCCCGCAGGGTCCCGAACTGAGCCGAGCGGAGCTTTTCTGTCAAGAATTGCAGTTTGGCGCCTGTTTCTGCAAGCAAGGCTTCCATAACCGGCTGATGGAGCATGGCCAGCGCAATCAGGGAATCCTTGCCGAAAACCGCAACCCTGCAGTCGGTTTTGGCGAAAACGCTGACCGGGAGAATCTGGTCAGGCGAAAACAGGATGGCTGCTGCGAACGCTTCAGGAGCCTTAAAGCTTTCGACCCTGACAATCTTCCCTTCATCGCTGATCATTTCGGCCCATGCTTCGCCCTGGATTAAAATGAAGAGTGAAGAATATTTGCAGCCAGCAAGCAGAATGCTCGCGTTTTTATTGAAATGAAGGAATGAAACCTTCCGCTCTGCGAGATTAGCCGCGAGTTGTGTCGGCTCGATGCCTGAAAAAAGAGAGCAGCCCGCCAGAAGGGCCAAATCGCGTACATCCATATACGGCTTATTTTCGGCTGAATCATGCCGATTGTCCAGAAGCGATATATAGGAAATTTGATCAGCGCGAAATTCTGCTGCAGCAACCCGCGTTCAAATTATTGCGCCCCCCCTTGCATGCGCTCTACTCAAGCGCTAGGCTGTATTGCAGAACAGGAGACCACATGGACTTTTCATGGAAAGTAATCATTGATGCCGGCCTGATTTCCGCTGCTCTCCTTCTGGCAACCCTCATCCGCTCCAAAGTCAGGTTCTTCCAGAAATACTTGATTCCCAACGCGCTGACGGCAGGCTTTCTTTTGCTGCCGCTGTATAACTATGTCCTTCCGCCGATAGGCTATTCCAAGAACGGGCTTGGTGATCTGGTCTATCACTTGCTCAACATATCCTTTATCGCAATGTCACTCCGTTCCTCCCCGCCGAAAGTGAAAGGCCATAAAGGCGGCGGTGTCCTCGGTATGTCCTCGGGCATTCTCATGGGGTATGCAACGCAGGCGCTTCTTGGGCTTTTTCTTACACTCCTTTTTATTCCTACAGTTCATCACGCTTTCGGGTTGCATCTGCCATTGGGCTTTGCATTGGGGCCAGGACAGGCTTACGCCATCGGAAAAGGCTGGGAAGGAATGGGCTTTGAAGGCGGCTCTTCCGTAGGTCTGGCATTTGCAGCGATCGGCTATCTCTGGGCGTGTTTTGGCGGCGTCATCCTGATCAACAAGGGAATACGTAAGGGCTGGGTGAGCGCCGATGTCCTTTCAATGATGAAGAATACGGATCTTTTGCGCGGGACCATCGCGAAGGATGAAGAAAAACCGATTGGCGCCAGGTTGAGTACTGATTCCGAAGCGATCGACTCTTTCAGTTTCCATGTTGCGGCAGTCATTGTGGTCTATTTTTTATCATTCCTTTTCCTGAAGGGACTGACATTCCTGCTGAGTTTCGCGGGAAAAGCCGGCATGGATCTGGCAGCCAACTTCTGGGGCATCAATTTTATTTTTTCCGCAATCATTGCAATTGTTGTTCGCAAGCTTATTGACCGTTTTAAAATCAGCCATGTTTTTGACAATGAAACACTGACGCGCATTTCGGGTTTCTCGGTAGATTACATGGTTGCGGGCGCTCTGGCGGCGATTTCTCTGGTGTTTATCGGAAAATACTGGCTGCCGCTCCTCATAATGTCAACAATATGCGGCATTATGGTTTTCATAACGGTTCCCTGGATGAGTTCCCGCATGTTCCACGATTATCGGTTTGAACGGATGCTCATGCTCTATGGTGTCTCTACCGGCACGCTCTCAACCGGCCTCGCGCTGCTGCGTGTCATGGACCCTGAGTTCAAGACCAAGGTTTCATCCGATTACATGCTTTCGGCAGGGCTGACCTTTTTATTGGCTATCCCCTTTATCCTGTCGATAAACCTGCCTGCAAAAGCCTTCATGACAGGATCCATGTCCTATTATTGGCTGATGATCGGGATAGCAGGGCTCTACCT
>CAZZJJ010000262.1:0-2337 GCA_964654405.1 uncultured Treponemataceae bacterium | reverse complement strand
TCCGACATGTGGGTCACCGGTGGAACCCAGAACGACGGTCTGTACTCCAACAAGAGGTATGATGAGCTCATCGAAAAATCCAGGACACTCCTCGGCGCTGAGCGCATGAAAGTTCTCGGCGACGCTGAAAAGGTTCTCATCGATGAAGATATGGCCATTATGCCCATCTACTTCTATGTCACCCAGAACATGATTGACCTCACCAAGTGGGATGGCTGGTATCCGAACCCGATGAATACCCATCCCTGGAAATTCATCCGCCCCAAAAAATAAGGGCTGACTGCTGAACATCCTTCGGGCTGCCCGCTTTCCGGGCAGCCTTTTTTATTATGAATGAATAGAATCGAATTTCTGTTACTATATGAAATAACATAAATATGAAAAATGATTGGTCAAGCGAACATTGTTTCGATTGGTGCTGGTGCTATTTTGAAAATTGACGTATAATCAAGCACCTTGGACAATTCACATTGTCCTGGATTATCCCAAACACTTTGCACGGTTCATGATACGCATTCAGGGATGGGGTGTGGTGTCATGTTCCTGCTGCATCGAGAAAAGGAGTGGTTCCGAATGGCACGTTATTTCATTCGGAGAGCATTGAGCCTGATTCCAACGCTCTTTGTCATTGTAACCTTGAGCTTCTTTCTGATCAGGCTGGCTCCCGGCGGACCTTTTGCGCGGGAAAAAGATGTTCCGGAATTTATCCTCCAGAACCTTCTCAAGCGCTATCACATGGATGAACCGCTTGGTAAACAGTATTTGCGGTATCTCGGCGATATCCTCAGATGGGATCTCGGCCCTTCTTTCAGGTACCGGGATTTGTCAGTCAATGAGATCATTGACAAGGGGCTGCCAGTCTCAATGACGCTTGGCGTCACCTCATTGGTTCTTGCGGTAGTTTCCGGTATTGCAGTCGGGATAATCTCGGCGCTGAGG
Organism: uncultured Treponemataceae bacterium; assembly: GCA_964654405.1. GTDB lineage: Bacteria > Spirochaetota > Spirochaetia > Treponematales > Rectinemataceae > JAJTBL01. The sequence continues at coordinate 1,398 of CAZZJJ010000262.1, read as the reverse complement.
CAGAACAAGTGGCCGGACTATGTGGCAGTCTCAATTGCTGTTATAGGTATATCAGTACCGCTGTTTGTCATGGGACCTATATTGCAGTTGTTTGTCGGTATGCGGTGGAAGATCTTGCCTATGGGGCAGTGGATTTCGGTCCACGGCATAAAGGCAATCATTCTGCCGGCTCTGACCCTGTCCTTTCCGTACTTTGCCTATATTGCCCGGCTTTCGCGCGCCAGCATTCTTGAAGTGCTCCGCTCGGATTACATCAGAACTGCCCGCGCCAAAGGCCTGAAAGAGTCCATGGTGGTGTGGAAGCACGTTTTGAAAGGCGCTCTTCTGCCCGTTGTCACCTATCTGGGGCCAGCTTTTTCCGGCATTGTCGTCGGCTCGGTCGTTGTGGAAACCACATTCCTGATTCCCGGTATTGGAAGACCATTTGTCCAGTCAGCGCTGAACCGCGATTATACGCTCATCATGGGTGAGGTTATCGTCTACTCGGTGATTCTCATTTTTGCCAACCTCGTGGTTGACCTGATTTACGGATTACTCGATCCGCGCATTTCGTACAAGTAGGAGTTCTGCATGAGTGAAAAGAAAGAAAAGCAGGCGGTAAACGAGTTCAACCAGGTCATGAAGCCGGTTTCGCTCTGGGCGGATGCCTGGAAGCGGCTCCGAAAGAACAAAATGGCGCTTATCAGCTTGTATATTGTTTCCTTTTATATAATTGTTACCCTTTTCGCGCCCCTGCTTACCAAAGCAGGCATTATCTATGACTACCGGGAGCAGACCATCAGCAATGCCAGCCTTCCGCCGTCTTTCAAACCGGCGGGTCAGCTGGTGATCAAGAAGCTGGAAGCCCGGATTGCAGATCTGGAAAGGACCCTGGAAGAACAGAAAGCCGAAGGAGCGGCGAATGGCCCTTCGGGAACCTATGGCTTTGACTTCGGCGCAGTTCCCGGAACTGAAACCGAAACAACGAATCAGTCAGCGGAAGTTGACCCCAATCTGAACTTCTCGCTGGATTTCGGAGGCCACGGAACTGACACCCAGACTTCTTCCAATCCTCTGGTCACTGAACTTGGCTACCAGAAGGAAGCGCTTGAAAAGGTCAAAGCGGAGATGAATACCAATCCGGGGTACCAGAAAGTCTACATCCTGGGTACGGATGACCTCGGCCGCGACATGCTGGCTCGCGTGATTTACGGCGGTCGGATTTCTATCCTGATCGGTATCGTCGGAACTTTGACGGCAGCGATTGTCGGCATTCTCATCGGTTCTGTCTCAGGCTATGTCGGAGGCTGGCTGGACAACCTGCTCATGCGCTTTGTCGATATCATGTACGGCTTGCCCTACATGCTTATCGTTATCATCATCATGGCGATGATCGGTGAAAAGGCGCGGGGCAGTTTT
>CAZZJJ010000261.1:0-2348 GCA_964654405.1 uncultured Treponemataceae bacterium | reverse complement strand
CCGTTGTAGTATCCTTGGACATGGAAAGAAGCGGATAATCCGTCCGAATTCTGCCAGCTGTACTTGAGCCCCAGCGTCGATTGGAACAGAAGCTGATTTTCCACCCGGTACAGCTCATATCCGCCGCCATCCTTTTCCCTGACATAGTTCCGGTCGGAGCCCCAGAGCGCGACATTTTCACCATAGACATCAACAGATCCGATTGCGCCGGTAAACATGAACATCAGACGTGGCCGGGCTCCCATATCGGTTCTAGCAAAACCGGCGAAACTCAGCTCAAAGCCTCCTGCCACGATATCGGTCCGCTGAGCAACGGAGAACTTGCCTAAAGAACCATCGATAGGCGGCACCGCGTAGAGGCTGGCATGGTTAAGCCCGAACGGCATGTCCGCCTTGAAGGCAAAGGGACCTTCCCTGCTTGCTGTAGGATTATCCGGATCAATCTGAGCCAGGCTGAGCACATCGGCAGGCTTGAACCAGTATCCGACCCCCCAGCTGACCCGCTGTTTTCCAAGCCGGAAGAAAAATTTTCTATTGATGGCGGTATCTAGGAAAATCTCGTCAAGGGCAAGCCCATCGGCTGTTACGACCGTGGAACTCGAACTGACATTGTAATTGTATTTTCCAGACGTATAGAATCTTGTGTATTCCGAAGCGCGAAGATTGGCATACGCTGAAACGGAAACATCGGTCGCGCTGTTTGGAAGGAGGGTTGCTGAGGTTGTTATGTTGAAATCGACATCTTTTACCGGTGAATAGGTAAAAGCAAGGCTGTCAAGGCGAACAGCGCCAAACAGGAGGTTCTTATCTGAACCGCTTGCCCCATAGGGCACCAGCGAGCTGGTAAGCCCGGCGCCCAGATCCCCTTCCACCAAAAATACTGGGTACGTTTTAGTGTCCTTGACAAGTTCAACAACACTGGTCGCTGCTACGTTCGTATCGATGACGGTCACGATATCATTAGAACCGCCAAAGAGCGCATCGTCATCGAGTACCGGCAGGTTGGTTTGCGCATTCGCAAACTCAAGGGGGCAAACAAGAACAAGAAACAGCAAACCCAGTGTTCCGATTCCCCAGCCCGTTTTGAGATTTTTCATGCATCCCTCCTACTGGCTGATCCGTTCAAGATAGTTTTTCGTAAAGTAATCATCCGGCACCGGTTTTGTGGAAATATTGGTATAGGTAACCTGTGTCCGTTTTTCCGGTATCAAACCATCCTGGTAAATCTGGGTGGTCGGAATAAAGGAAGTTCCGATCTGCACATAATTTGTATAATACGAAGTACGGAGCAGCTTTTTGGAAAGGCTGTATTCTTCAACTTTCAGGACAATGGTCCGATCTTTTTCAATCCACATTTTGATAAAGGGGAATGGAACTTCGTCGTTGTTGGCTTTCAGCTCAGCGATCCACACATCATATTTGCCAAGCTTACCCGATTCCACAGTCTGAACCGAGTAATCCCAGGAGCGCTGGGAACGGCGGAAGTCAGAATTCTTCGCGGTCGAATTTTCATATTGGTCCTTGAGGGTTGTATGCGTGAACTTGCGGCTTGTCGGATCATACCGCCACATGTTGTTGTCCACACGGAGCATGCCTTGCCCCTTTCGGGATTCAGGTTCGATGGTGATCATCAGGAAGGCATCATCCTTGTCGCGGCGATAGATCATCTGCTTGAAAGTGCGGGTGCCGCGTTCCGGACTGACATCCACCATGGTAATGGTAGCCGACATGTCAGATTGATAGAAGCTGGATCGAATATCGGTCTGGCGGACCAGGGCGAGAAAATCCTTTGCTGAATATTCCTGTATACTTCCAGGCTTTGTCGCAGTCGTAGTGTCCTCCGGATTGCCATACATGCCCGGAGGCGGAAGCCCGCCGCCCGTGGCGCTGCCCGGGGCGCCGCCTGGTGCACCTTGCGCGCTGGCGCCAAGATGAACAGCCAAAAGAAAGATGGAAAGAACCAAGGCTTTTCGGGTGTCCGACAATCGGTTTATCATAGTATCTCCTTACAAATTAAATACTTATATCGAATTACGCAACCGTTCTCAAAGCCTCGACCGGCTTGAGCCGTGAGGCCCGCCGCGCGGGGCTCAGAACCGCCAGACAGGAGGCAGCCAGCACGGCTGCCACGACAAGGGCCAGCGAACCCAGGTTGGGAGCGAAAACCAGGTGTCCCCGTGTCAGTACCGAGCCCAGACTGCCGTTTGGATTAAAAGGAATCAACTGAACCAGAATTCCCAGCGGCAGGCTTAAGAGAATGCCGGCTATGCTGCCAGCCAGAGCAATCATCAAAGCTTCATACATGAACACGGCAAAAACATCTTTGCGTTTGAAGCCAATACAGCGAA
>CAZZJJ010000260.1:0-2359 GCA_964654405.1 uncultured Treponemataceae bacterium | reverse complement strand
ACCTTATCGCTTTTCAATGATGAGGTTACGGCATTTTGAGAAGGAGCAGGGCTGTCCTGCTCAACGGTAACCACATCACCGCCAAAAAGCTCATCCAGATTGACATCGCTGCCGGCCTCCTGGGCAAAAGCGATACCCGACAGAAGAAACAGCGCACCCGCAGTGAGCATAAAAAAACGGCCGAATCGGCTGGAAACTTTGCTGTTCATAATCGCTTACCTGTTAACCTGTTCAAGGAAGGCTTTGGTGAAAACCTTGTCCGGAAGCTTTTCGACTGATTGCTCCGCCATGGTGATCTGGCTTTTCTCTCCCTTGTTGATTTCATCAATGATCAGTGTCTGGCTCGGAAGCAGTTTGCCGGCGACTTCAACATACTTCGGGTACAGGGTGGTTCTCATCAGTCTTCCGTTGAGCGAATAGTCTTCCCGCTTGAGCACCATGATACGATCCTTCCGTATGGAAAGCAGTACCCGGTCATAGGCGACTTCATTTGTTTTTGCCTTGAGATCGAAAATCCAGACAGGATACTTTCCGATTGTTCCTTCAGTGATTGCGGTGATCTCGTAGTCGTCTGCCAGAGAGCCTGCAGTAAAGTCCGAATTTTTTGCTTCGGTGTTTTGTAGATTTTCTTTGACGGAGGAATGTGAGAACTTACGGCTGGATGGGTCATAGAACCAGACATTATCGTCTTCTCTGAGATAGCCCTGTCCCTTGTTTGCTTCCGGAAGCATGATCAGAATGGTGAACTGCTTTTTTGTGTCTCGCCTGAAAACCCTGACCTGCGTTACACTCTGCTTCTCGCCAGGTTTTTCTGAAACAATGGTGAAAAGGGCGGTAAAGTCCTTGCCTGGAAAATTGCCCAGATCATCTAATTGCGCAAGGATTTTTTTCGCTTCCGTCATGGACAGGGTTTGGGCGGAAAGGGCTGCCGGCGCAAGAACTGCCAGCATGATAACCAATATAAGAACAGGTGATATGGATTTCTTTTTCATAGGAATCTCCTTTGTTTTAAAGCGTCATTTCAGGGTTCTGAGCGCTACCGCAGGTTCCATTTTAGCGGCTGCCCTGGCCGGGAAATAGGCGGCGAACAATGTCAGCACCGCGATAATCGTAATATTTGCCAGCGCCCGGAGCGGCGGCAGGAAGAATGAAAGATGGCCGTTCTTCAAAATCAGGAATGCCGGCGAATTCATGCCGAAATTGATGAGCGACAGAAGGTTCATTACAATGAAGGCAGCTAGAATGCCCGACAATGCTCCGCCCAGGGCAAGGAAGAATGCCTCGTAAAGAAAAAGCGAACGGATTTCCGAACGCTGTACGCCGACAGCGCGCATAGTGCCGATTTCCCTGATTCGCTCGTACATCACCATTCTAAAGGTATTGGTGATGCCGATCATGACAATCGCAAAAAGCACAATAAGTATGACAAGGCTCGCTGAATCCAGCGCGACCACAATCTGCTTGGCCTGCGCCAGCTGATCATCAATAGTGTAGACACGGTACTTGGTCCCTGACCAAGTTTCCTGATTCTGGGAACGCAGCATGGCCATGAAAGGTGTCGAAGAGCCGTTTTCTGCTTGCTTCGTTCGGTCAAACAGCTGCAATCCCATGCCTTTCATGGAAGTAAAAAGCCTGTCCGAGAATGAAGCCGCATCTTTGAGGTTGTCGAGCATGAATCCCAGGGACATGTATTCTGAAGGTCCGATGCCGATCGCGGCGTTCAGATACGCGAGATTAACATATGCCATGACAGAGCCGATAATGCTGACATCCGCGCTGATGCCGGCAACCGTAAAATCAGCGACATTGTTTTGTCCGGTCACTGTCTGAAACTGCGCGGTAATTCGATCTCCCGGAAGCACATTCAGTTTTTTTGCGATTTTTTCTGAGATTATCAGAGCGTCAGGCTTCATGGTATCTTCCCACGAACCCTGCTTCAGCATCAGTCTGTCCCTGAGGAATGCCGATTTTTCCATCTCCAAACCGGTCAGGTTCTGCCTGATGCTCTTTCCTTCAAAAACAATTGTTGCCATGACCTCGCTGGCTTTTGTCGCTGTTTTATATTTGATTCCCGCGTTTTCTACGGCGTTGAAAATTAGCGCATCATCTCTGATAACAGAAATTCTTTTACCAGAAGCCGTTTTTTCCTGTCCCTGGACAAATACATGCCCAGCCATCAAATATGCAAAATTTTCAGAGACATTGGTTATGAATGCGCCTGCGAATCCGTTTATCAGCGTTACGATCATGATGCCGAAGGCGATCGCTCCGCCCAGGAGGATGCTTCGCTTTTTCTGCCGAGACAGGTTGCGGAGCGCGATTTTCGGTACTATTCGGTTCATTATGGTTTGCTCCTATT
>CAZZJJ010000259.1:0-2369 GCA_964654405.1 uncultured Treponemataceae bacterium | reverse complement strand
TATTTTTTCCAGTCCGACAGCGCACAGCGCGATTCCGCGCAAGGTTTGTTTCATGCTGACAGTATGATGAAAGCGCACAGAATAGGCAAGGTATTCCAGCTGGCAGTTCTTGACATGGTTTTGTTTTTTACGATAGTATCTGCGCGTTGTGTCGGGGGTGTAGCTCAGTTGGCTAGAGCGCTTGAATGGCATTCAAGAGGTCAGGGGTTCAATTCCCCTCACCTCCACGATACACTGAAGGCTGTCCGTTACGGATTTTCTGTAACAGACAGCCTTTTTTGTTTCAGGAGGACAGCATGCCTCATATCATACTTATCAAATCATATACCGATAAACCTTGGAGAAGCCCCGAAACATTTCACCTGATTGAGCAGGCTCTGAGAAAGCGATGGGATGTTGAGCCGATAGAAGCTGAAAATCTCCAGCAGCTTGATAGTTTCATATCCGCGATGAAAAAGCAGCATGGAGAGGATATCTTCATCTTCAACATTTCTGAATATATCGATGAGCGAACGATGCAGGGCTTTTTACCGGAGTATCTTGAAAAATCGGGCATCAGATATCTCGGCTCGGGATCCATGGCTGTTTCCACCGGTCTTTCCAAAACCGAGACCAAGAAGGTTCTGGCGAGGAATAATGTTCCGACGCCTCATTTTCTCCTGATTCCAAAAGATGATGATACGATTACGCTTCAAGACTCCGCGCTTCGATATCCTTTATTCGTGAAGCCCGACGGCACGGGTGGGCATATCGGTATCGATAATGATTCCATTGTAAAAAATGAAGCCGAACTGCGAAGAGCCGTCAGACGGGTTCATGAGATCTTCGGGCAGAATGCCCTTGTTGAGGAATTTATAACCGGGGAAGGCATGCGCGAGTTTTCCGTCGGCATTCTTGATGGGGCAAAGCGCGTTTTTCTGCCGGTGGAAATTGATTATTCTTTAATGAATGTCCCCGTGCGAATCCTGAGCCATGATCTTGCCATGCAGGATCAGGAAAAAGTGATTCCGGTTACCGATGAAAAGCTGTTTGCCCGGCTTGCTGACCTGGCAGAGAGAACCTTTGACGCGCTCGGTGCGCATGATTACAGCCGTGTTGATATTCGAATGAATGAACATGATTGTTATGTTCTGGAAATCAATGTAATGCCCGGAATTGGGCCGGCGAGTTTCCTGCCTGAAGCCGCGAAATTCTATCTCGATATGAAATATGAAGATTTGGTGAGAAAGCTGGTTGAGGTTTCCCTTGAGCGGCAAACCTCAACCGCTGTATGAATCAGGGTTTGATGCTGGTCAGTTCCATTTCGAACACAAGGTAGGCATCAGCCGGGATAACACCAGCGATTCCCGAGGAGCCATACGCCAGTTCCGGCGGAATGACAACCAGGCGTTTTTCTCCTTTTTTCATGGTGGCGACAACCTTGTCCCAGCCCTCGATAATCTCGCCGGTTCCAACCCTGAAGCTCAATGGCGCACCGGAAAGACTTGATTGGTCAAAAATGGTTCCGTCAAGCAGCATACCCTTGTAAATGACCGAGACAGTCGAGCCCTTCTGCGGCACTTCGCCGAAGCCTTTTCTGATTACTTTCTGGAAAATGCCGTTTTCATCTTTGACGGCATCCGGCCATTTCTGGCTGATCAAGGCTTCATCCGAGGCACGCTTTGCTTGCGCTGCCGCTTTGAGCGCCGCGTAGCCGGCTGACAGCCGCTCATCCCAGGCTTTCTGGGAACTGTCGAAAGCCTTCGCCGCCGCACCGATTCGCTGGATGGTTATCTTGTTGATTTTATCCCCGACCGCGATTTTGTTGACAACATCCATGCCTTCCACGACTTTGCCAAAGACTGAGTGTTTTCCGTCAAGCCAGGGGGTTTCGGCAAGCGTGATAAAAAACTGGCTTCCGTTTGTGTTGGGGCCGGCATTTGCCATCGAGAGGATTCCGGGGCCGCTGTGCTTCAGTTCCGGCGAAAATTCATCCGGAAATTTGTATCCCGGTCCGCCGGTGCCGTTGCCTTTCGGATCTCCGCCTTGAACGACGAAACCAGGTTCTACCCGGTGAAAGACAAGACCGTTGTAAAAAGGTTTGCCTTTGGCGACATCCAAAGAGCCTTCTGCCAGTCCGACAAAATTTCCAACCGTCATGGGAGCTTTTTCAAATTCGAGCTGAATGACGATAGTGCCCTTGCTGGTGTCCATGGTTGCGTACAAACCATCCGGAAGCTGGTTGGTATTCTGGCATGAAGCCAGACTCGCCAGCAGCAAAAAAAAAGCTGCAATGCCCAATGTGCGTTTATTGTGGATCATGCCGCAACAATACCAGAAAAATTTGCATGATGGAAGCATGCATGCTTGACTTCAGCGCGGCCATGCTT
>CAZZJJ010000258.1:0-2377 GCA_964654405.1 uncultured Treponemataceae bacterium | reverse complement strand
ATAGTCCTTCGACTTTGGAGTAGCCGCGCCAGCCGTACCCGCAAAGAGCACCGCGGCAAGAGTTACTGCCAGAACAATTTTTTTCAGCATTTCTGCCTCCCTTTTAGATATCCGCATGGACGGATGTCCGGAATTAAATAGTCATCAACGATGGCTAATGATTCATTGTATAATCCTATTTTCCAGTTTACAAGTCAAGAACTAATATTTCGGGAAAAATGCTTGCATAAAGCATCCGGCAATCGTACATTCAAGCTATGAATCGTCTGTCATCGAAATCCCCCGGCACGATGGGATCTATTCCTCTTTTCATTGTCCTAATCTGCGGAGGAGTTGCGGCAGGTCTGCTGTTTGCCGCATTTCAGCAGGAGTCATCCTTCAGGCTGGCATTCAGCAACGCAGTGCTGCTTGTTTCCTTTCTCCTGTTTGGAGTTTCCTGGATTTTATATCTGAAAAAAGACGGGGTCAGATTCTTCCAGCCGCGCAGAAAAAATCCCCTTAGCCAATCAGCATCCTGGCTTGACCGTACCGGTGCGCCTGGAGAAGTTCCTCAGGCCCCCAGCCCAATTCCTGATGCCTCTGGTCCTGACAGCGAAGCATACCAAAAGCTTTCAGAGGCTGAACAAAAGCTCAGAATGCGCATGCTCGGGGCAAACAGCCAGGAAAACGAACCAAATCAAGCTGTTAAAACCAGCGCTTCCTTGAAACACAGCCTGATTGCCGGTTTTTTTCTGCTTCTGGCGGGCCTGGCTCTGCAGTATCTCCTGAAATTTTGAGATTTTTCTGAATGACAGACTGGTGCCAGACAAGCGCGGGCAAAGCTAATCCTTCCTGGTGACTCTTTTTTTGTAAAGAAATAACGCGTAAACCGCCATTGTTGCAGGATATCCGATAACCGCAAGGAGAATCGGAATCTGCATGGATAGGTCATAATCGAAAATGGGACCTTTGAGCACAACACGTGGTCCGACTCGCATCTGGTAATAAATCATGAGGATCGTGTATGCAAGTCCAAGTCCAGCCGAAAGCCATCCAAAAGCCCGGGCTAGCGCATAGGTCTTGGCGCTTTCAGTCGATGTTGCAATCCCCAACCCCAAAGCACCTATGAAGGATATCGCTATGATTGAAGTCTCTACAGCCAAAGCCGCGAGAATGAGGCTGTACATGGAATTGGCATCCTGAGCTGGCGCTGCCGATTTCTGTTCATCGGTCCATTTCCTGGCGGTTCGCCAGGCGCGGTAATGCTCAGAGGTGTCCACGGTCGCGAACACGGCGAAGAAGGCGCAGGCAAGAAAGAGGAGGAGGAGCGCTTTGGCGTGCGAGTTGAAGGAAATCTGATCTTCCATGAGTATAACTGTACCGTATTATGCTCAAAGTAGCAACAAAAAACCCGTCCTGTCCCTATAGTTTGGGCAGGACGGGCTTGCTGGCGTTTACGAAGTCCCCTTACAGAACCTCAGTTTACTTTCTTACCTCGGCAATAGCTTCTTCAAGAGCCTCATCGAGCATTTCCCGGGGCGGAGGTGCGATATGACCCAGTTCCATAAGATCCTGCGCTACTTTCCGTGATTCTTTAATATCGGCCAGCGCCTTGTTGTAAACGTTCTCCCAGGTGTCCGTGATACGGGCAACACCTTCCTTGATTGCCTGCATCGCGACATCAGCAGCTTCCTGCGCGAACACTTCGGTTTCTTCCATTGTTACGATGATATTGTCAGGCGTAATGCCCCGCTTGCGGGCAAAATCTGCAATTGAATGAGCACAGCGGATTGCCATGCCGTCGGTGATTTTCCGCGCTCTGACCGCGAGCGCGCCTTTAAGAATGCCTGGGAAGCAGACTGAGTTGTTGACCTGGTTGGGGAAATCGCCGCGGCCAGTTGCTACAATAAACGCACCTTCTTCCTTGGCGGCATAGGGCCAGATTTCAGGCACCGGGTTGGCGCAGGCAAAAACGATGGCTTTCGGCGCCATCGAGCGGATCCATTCCCGCTTGATTGTGTCCGGCCCTGGAGTCGAGAGCGCGATAAGCACATCGGCACCCTTGATAGCCTCAGCTTCGGTTTTTACGCAGCCGGGGTTGGTTGCGAGGCAAAGCTCCCATTTGCGATAATAGCGCGTGTCGCTTTCAATATCCTTGCGTTCGCGGTGCAGAGCGCCTTTGGTATCGAAAAGAACCATGTTTTCGCCCTTGCCGCCATCCGTCAGAATCAGCCGCGCGATGGTGGTGTTGGAAGCGCCGGCACCCAGCAGGACTATTTTGGCGTCTTGGAGCTTTTTACCAGCCAGGTGAAGGGCATTCAGAAGCCCTGCAAGCGTAACACTGGCGGTACCCTGGGCGTCATCATGCCACCCGGGGATATCGCAGGATTCGCGGAGC
>CAZZJJ010000257.1:0-2385 GCA_964654405.1 uncultured Treponemataceae bacterium | reverse complement strand
TTTCCTATTGAAAAAGGAATTATTGTTAGAAAACGAATCGGGTGGCTCAAGGCAGTGGATGATGTCAGCTTTGCGGTGAACGAGGGCGAGACGGTGGGCCTTGTCGGGGAATCCGGCTGCGGGAAATCGACAACCGCACTGGCCATAGCCCATCTGCAGAAAATTACCGATGGACACATTCTGTTTGAAGGCAGGGATTTGAGCGCCATGCCGGCGGCAAAGCTCTATGCCGAACGCCGCAACTTCCAGATGGTGTTTCAAGATCCCTATTCTTCGCTTGATCCCCGGATGACTGCGTTTGATACCATTGCAGAACCGCTGAGAATCCAGGTTCGCCGTGGAACCATGGCGCTGAGCGAGACAGAAATCCGGGACAAGGTGCTGGATTTGATGGACAAGGCAGGCCTTTCCCGGACGTTTTCCAACCGCTATCCGCATGAATTTTCAGGGGGTCAGCGGCAGCGTATCGGAATTGCCCGGGCACTGGCACTCTCGCCGAAGCTCGTTATCGCGGATGAGCCGGTCAGCGCGCTCGATGTTTCCATACAGTCGCAAATCCTCAATCTGATGAAAGATCTGCAAAATGAGCTTGGATTAACCTATCTCTTTATAGCGCATAATCTTGCGGTGGTTGAATACTTCTGCCGCAGGATTGTGGTGATGTATCTCGGCACGATTGCGGAAATTGCCCCTTCTGAAATGCTGTATAGCGAGCCTCTGCATCCCTATACGCAGGCGCTTTTGTCCGCCGTTCCCATTCCCGATCCGCCCCGTGAACGCCAGCGATCCCGCATCCTGCTGAAAGGCGACGTTCCATCGCCAATCGCGGAACGGCAGGGCTGTCCATTCAAGGAGCGCTGTGCGTCAGCGATGGCGATCTGCGCGGCCCAGCGTCCTGATCTGCTCGAAGCAAGACCCGGGCATCAGGTTGCCTGTCATCTGTATGGACAGAAAGGAAGCACCGATGGCACTCATCATTGAAGACGCTCTTCCTGGTGATATCCCCAGCTGTGCTCAAATAGCCTGCGACAGCGAGATTGGCAGGCGGTACGGCTTTGTTCAGGAAAGCCTCACAGCGCGGATGCAGGAGCGGCTCATTGGCGGCGATGTGATCCTGGTTGCCCGCGAAACGGAACTGGCGATTCCGGAAATCGCCGGTTTTGCCTGGATAGACCTGAAAGGCGGATTCGGCCAGTCGCCCTATCTCAAGCTGATTGCCGCGAATCCCGCAAGGCGAAGCAGCGGTGTCGGTTCCAATCTGCTCGCGGCCTTTGAAGCCCGGACGCTCGGACGCGGTCGTGCCTGGTTGCTGCTCTGCTCCGATTTTAACACGAAAGCGATTCGATTTTATGAAAACCATGGCTATGCAGTTGTCGGGGCTTTGCCCGATTTCGCGAAAGACGGAATTACCGAAATGGTTTTGTACAAGCTTCAGGGGCATTGAACTATGAAGCGCATAGACCGGCTCACCCTCGATGCCATAGACCGGCAGCTTTCTGCCGGCGCGGTGATTCGACTGGAACAGGACGGCGAAACGCTCTATGAGAAAGCCTTCGGATATTCTCTAAAGACTGCAGAGCAGCAGGTCCCGATGACGGTTGAAACACTGTTTGACCTGGCTTCCCTTACAAAGCTTTTTACCATGACTGCCGTGCTGAAACTTGCCAGCGAGGGGAAGCTCGAACTTGATGCGCCGCTTGCGGATGCGGCTGGGGGGAAGCTTGCCGCCCAGTTTGCGATGAATGATCAGGGCCCGCTGCCGAGGGTGTCCGCGATGCTGAAAACGACGACTGCCCGCGATTTGCTGACCCACTCTAGCGGCATTCATTATTGGTATCCATTCTACGCGGATGGCGCAGGGGGCAGTTTTGCTTCGATTTTGGAAACCGTTCTGACCCGATTTCCCCAACAGAAAAAGACAGTTTATTCAGATATCAACTTCATGCTGGCGGGTATGCTTGTCGAGCAGGCGAGCGGAATGCCACTGAATGAGGCAATGGACACGCTTGTACGAAGGCCGCTTGCAATGGAGCATTGCGCTTACCGTCCTGACCCCGCACAGAATAATGCTTTAGCGGCGACGGAATTCGGCAATCGCATTGAAATGAAGATGGTTGCTGAGCTTGGGCTTTCTTTTTCAGGCTGGCGGCCGCTGGCAAAGCCTATCATAGGGGAGGCGGACGACGGGAATTGCCACTATTTCTTTGGCAGCGTCGCTGGTCATGCCGGCCTTTTCGCGACCGCACGAGACCTTTGCCGGCTTGGAGCTTTGTATGCCAGCAATGCTGTCCCAGGTTTTCTCCCTGAAGCGCTTCTGCAGGAAGCGGTCACTGATTATGGCAATGGGCGCGGGCTTGGTTTCCAGTTTGGCCCCCGCTATCCGGA
>CAZZJJ010000256.1:0-2391 GCA_964654405.1 uncultured Treponemataceae bacterium | reverse complement strand
GTTTTTGCCGGCGAAGACGGGATTCCCCGAGATACCGATTCCGCGGAAATCTGGAAGTCACTCGGCATTCCCGAAGAACGGATTTATTTCTTGCCGCGAGAAGACAACTGGTGGGGTCCGGCGGGAGAAACCGGTCCCTGCGGCCCCGATACCGAAATGTTTGTCGACACGGGCAAGCCCGCCTGCGGCCCTGACTGCAAACCTGGCTGTCATTGCGGAAAGTACTTCGAAGTGTGGAATGACGTCTTCATGCAGTACAACAAGAACGCTGAAGGCAAATATGTTCCCCTCGCCGCTCCCTGTGTCGATACCGGCATGGGCATCGAACGCACGGTTGCGATGCTGCAGGGCAAAAAGTCGGTGTATGAAACCGAAGCGTTTACGCCGATTCTTGCGGTACTGGAGGAAATTTCAGGCAAGAAATACGGGGCTGAGGGCAATGATCCTGAGACCGACCGAAGCTTCCGTATCATCGCCGATCATGTGCGCACTTCGACCTTCATTCTCGGGGATCCAAAAGCAGTTCTGCCATCAAATGTCGGGGCAGGTTATGTATTGAGAAGAATTATCAGAAGGGCGGTCCGCCATGGCAGAAAGCTGGGCATCGAGGGGCCGTTTCTTTCAAAACCCGCTCTGGTTGTGATTGAAAATTACAAAGCGCCGTATCCTGAACTGGTCGAAAACCGCCAGCGGATTGTCGATGAACTGAAAGCTGAAGAAGAAAAATTTCTGGAAACCTTGCAGAAAGGCGAGCACGAATTTGAAAAAATGCTGCCCAATCTGCTGAAGAATCCGCAGAAAATAATGTCCGGGCGCCTGGCATTCAAATTGTATGACACGTATGGCTTCCCCATCGAGATAACTGAAGAGCTGGCTGCGGAAAATGGCCTCGCCATCAATCGTCAGGAGTTCGATGAGGCCTACAAAAAACATCAGGAGCTTTCCCGGGCGGGCAGCGAGCAGGTGTTTAAAGGCGGGCTTGCTGACCACTCGGAAATCGCCACTCGATACCATACAGCGACCCATCTTCTGCACAAGGCGCTTCGAATGGTGCTGGGCGATCATGTCGCTCAGAAGGGCAGCAATATCACCGCCGAACGCCTGCGGTTCGACTTTTCGCATCCGGCGCCGATGACCAGGGAAGAGTTGGAAAAAGTTCAGGCTATCGTCAATGAGCAGATTCAGCGTGATCTTCCGGTCAGCATGGCTATGATGGGGCTGGATGAGGCAAAAGCCTCGGGCGCCATCGCGCTGTTTGGCGAAAAATACGAGCAGGTTGTCAAAGTCTATACAATCGGCGATTTTTCCAAAGAAGTGTGCGGCGGACCCCATGTCCAGCATACCGGAGAGCTGGGGAAGTTCCGCATTCAGAAGGAGCAATCCTCAAGCGCCGGCGTCAGGCGAATTTATGCTGTTTTGGAATAATTGGAAATAATGGCGGCTTATTCAAAAAAGGCCAAATTCTGAAATTGGCTCACGCCGATTTCAGGCCGCTTTTCTTCCGAAGGCCCTGGAACGCGATGTCGTTGTCCTCGCGGACAATACGCAGTATCCACGGGCCTTCCGTTTTTTCCTGCTCCCACCATATCTGCCGGATGAATTCCTCAAAACCCTCGGAAGGATCCGCAAAATCTTTCGTTCTCCATTGGGTAAAAAGATAGTCTCCAGCTTTGACGGTAATGCGGGATGCTTGGTCACCGGTCGGCGCAGGTTCTGTTTTGAAGCCTGCGAAACGGGCTACCGGCCAGGGATTTTCAATACGGGGGCCATTGTCGGGATCATTGATAACGAGCTTGGCATCATCAAACAGCCAGATGATTTCTTCACCGGGTATCGAAGCATAGTCCTGGGGAGAACGCGAAGTTTTTCCCGCACCGAGAAAAGTCTGGTATTCGAGCGCTTTGTGAAGGTGAAGCGTATACAGGGTTATTGATCTCATAGCTTGATGATGCCTGAATAGAGGAGAATTCATCAAGTACCCGCTTATTTGTCAGGCAGGATTCCTGCTGATGAATACTGGAAAAAGACTCGGATAGGTGATAGGCTGTCAAATGGTATGAGTCTGCTCGAACATATTCATGATCCTCAGGATCTCAAAAATCTCAGGGAACGCGAACTCAGAATCCTCGCGGAAGAAATTCGCGCAAAAATACTCAAAACCGTCAAGAAAAACGGAGGACATTTGTCCTCAAATCTTGGAGTCATCGAGCTCACTATTGCTTTACATCGAGTATTCGACTCACCGAAGGATGCCATAGTCTGGGATGTCGGGCATCAAAGCTATGCTCACAAACTTTTAACGGGCAGGGCTAAAGCCTTCCGTTCGATTCGGAAAAAGGGCGGACTTTCCGGTTTTCCGAAACGAAGTGAAAGCATTCATGACATATTCGA
>CAZZJJ010000255.1:0-2397 GCA_964654405.1 uncultured Treponemataceae bacterium | reverse complement strand
AATTCATTATATAAAATAAATTTAATATATAAAATTTGCTCAGCCTACTAGCCAGTTTCGGAAAGTCATTATATAATAAGTAAAATTTTCTTGTATCGAAATTGCCGTATCCACTGCCAAGGGAACGGCATTTTTCTAAGGAAGGTCTACGGTATGGATGAAAAGCTGAAAGCGCTTGAAGCCAAGCGGGCAAAAGTGCTTGCTGGCGGCGGTTCCAAACGGGTAGCCGCTCAGCATAGCAAAGGAAAGAAGACAGCGCGGGAAAGGATTGAGGCGCTCCTCGATCCAGGTTCGTTCATCGAACTCGATGCCTTTGTTGAGCACCGCTGCACCGATCTCGGCATGGATGGCGTAGAAGCACCGGGTGAAGGTGTTGTCATTGGGTATGGAACAGTCAATGGACGGCTGGTTTATGTCTTTGCCCAGGACTTTACCGTCATCGGCGGTTCGCTTGGAGAAATGCATGCTGCCAAAATCTGCAAGGTCATGGACATGGCGGTCAAAGTCGGCTGTCCCTGCATTGGCATCAACGATTCAGGCGGGGCGAGGATCCAGGAAGGTGTCGATGCGCTGAAAGGCTATGGCGACATTTTCTATCGCAACACGCTAGCGTCCGGCGTCGTTCCGCAGATTTCAGTCATTATGGGTCCCTGTGCAGGCGGCGCGGTCTATTCTCCGGCACTGACTGACTTCGTTTTCATGACTGAAGGCTCATCCAACATGTTCATCACCGGGCCTCAGGTTATTAAAGCGGTAACCGGCGAGGATGTTTCAGCTGATGACCTCGGCGGCGCTCATATCCATACCGAGGTTTCAGGTGTTGCGCACTTTAGATATCCGGACGAAGATTCGACCATTGCAGGCATTAAAAAACTGCTTTCGTATCTTCCCCAGAACAATATCGAAGACGCGCCGATCCTCGATGCCGGCGATGACCCGACCCGTGCTGACGCTTCACTGGCTGATATCATGCCTGAGGCGCCGAACAAACCCTATGATGTCCGTGAGGTGATCCGCAGGGTTGTAGACGCTGGCGACTTCTTCGAAGTTCAGCCCGATTACGCTCGAAATATCGTCACTGGTTTTGCGCGGCTTGCGGGGCGTTCTATCGGCATTATCGCGAATCAGCCTGCCGTTCTGGCTGGTGTTTTGGACATCAACGCCTCAGACAAGGCATCACGCTTTATACGATTCTGCGATTCCTTTAATATTCCGCTTGTGACTTTTACCGATACCGCTGGCTATCTGCCGGGAGTCGGGCAGGAGCACGGCGGAGTCATCAGGCACGGAGCAAAACTGCTTTACGCATACTCCGAGGCAACGGTTCCCAAGATGACCGTCATCCTACGCAAGGCGTACGGCGGCGCATATATTGCCATGTGCTCGCGGCATCTCGGCGCGGACCAGGTTTTTGCCTGGCCGACCGCTGAAATCGCCGTCATGGGCCCCGAAGGCGCTGCCAATATCATTTTCAAGAAAGAAATTGATGAATCATCGGATCCTGCTTCCACCAGAAAAGCCAAAATTGAAGAATACAAAACCAATTTTGCCAATCCGTACAAAGCAGCCACCCGCGGATATGTCGATGATGTCATCGATCCGGCACAGACAAGAGCCCGGCTCTGCGCTGCACTGTCCATGCTGCTTGGCAAACGGCAGACCCTGCCGTCACGCAAGCACGGCAATATCCCGGTCTGAGGGAGCGAACTATGCTTAATAAATGGCTTATCATGATAGCAGGCGTTGGAACAGTCTTTGTCACTCTTATCCTGCTTGCTGTTATGCTTTCATTTTTTCCGATGATTTTCGGCGGAAGAAAAGAAAAAAAGCATCCCAATCCAGCACCGATTCCTGAGATGAGCGGTCCATCCGATCATCAGCCAGCACAGAATCAGGTTTCCAAGGCGCCAGTTGCGGCAGAAAACGATCATTCACTGATTGCTGTTCTGACAGCAGCTATTGCAGCGGCGAGCGGAACCTCCGCCTCTTCGTTCAGAATAGCTTCGATAATGCCTGCTTCCCGGCAGGAAGGCAGTTTCAACACCCCAATCTGGGGCAGAGTTGAACGATATACCAGAGAGTAACAAGATAAGGAGAACCTTATGAAACAATACCGAATAACTGTTAATGGCCAGTCCTATGATGTCTTGGTTGAAGAAGTTAGCGCTGGGTCAGCGGCAACCGCATCCGCGCCCTCTGCAGCGGCTCCCAGACCAGCAGCCCCTGCCGCCGCAGTCCCCGCAGCAACCACCTCAGCCGCTTCAGCAGGAGCAATCAGCGTCAAAGCCCCGATGCCAGGCACCGTCATGTCATTCAAAGTGACCAAAGGGCAGGCTGTCAAGCGCGGTGATGTCCTCCTCATTCTCGAAGCCATGAAAATGGAAAATGAGATTGTCG
>CAZZJJ010000254.1:0-2398 GCA_964654405.1 uncultured Treponemataceae bacterium | reverse complement strand
AGACAGACCTGAAATCAGCTGCTGTGGATACATTGGTGGTTCTTGTCATAGCTCTGTGCTCCTTTCAATGAATTTCCTTTATTTTGTCAGATACTGATGCTATAGTCAAGATACACACCAGGCTGTGATTATCATGGAGGCAGGAAATGGAAAAAATATTTTTCCCGGACAAAGAAATCAAAACGGACATTATCGAACTTGGAAATATTTTCAGAAAAATTCGGGCGCATGACAGCAAGATGATGATGGTTGAAGTGTTTTTTGAAACAGGCGCCAAGGCTCCCGAGCACAAGCACTTCCATGAGCAGATTACCTATTGTATTGAGGGTGAATTCGATTTTTGTGTCGAAGGTGTCAGCCATCGGATGAAAAGCGGTGACAGCATTTATATTCAGTCCAACAAACTTCATTATGTCGTCTGTCATGCCAAGGGCAGGCTTTTGGATGCTTTTACGCCGCAGCGGGAAGACTTTCTTTCCTGAGGCGTATGAGATGCATCGCGAGTTGCCGATACGGGAAATAGGAGGCCTTGAGTGATAAACAATATGGGCAAGATTCTCTTTGTGGATCTTGCATCCGGCTCCTTTGAAGAACGGGCGCTCTCCGATTCGCTGTATCGCGAATATCTGGGCGGAATCGGACTTGCCGTGCGGATTCTGCTGGACGAAATTCCAGCCGGCGCCGATCCGCTGGGTCCAGACAATATTTTAGCGTTCATGGCCGGCGCGCTGACCGGCACAGGATCGCTGGTGACCGGCAGATGGATGGTTGCCTGCAAATCGCCGCTGACTGGTGGCTGGGGTGATTCCAATTGCGGCGGCAACTTGTCTCCGGCGATCAAGCAGTGCGGATATGACGGCATTTTTTTCAAAGGCATTGCACCCGCTCCGGTGATCTTTATCTGTGATGCTGAAGGCCCCCGCCTGGAGCCGGCAGCTGAATTATGGGGCAGGGACGCAATAGAAACCGAACTGGCGATCAAGGCACAATGGAAGGTGCAAAAAAAGCCTGCGGTCGCCGCGATCGGTTATGCCGCTGAAAAGCTTTCGCTGATTTCTGGCATCTCGAATGATGGTGGACGTTATGCGGCACGATCCGGTGTCGGTGCGGTGATGGGATCGAAACGGCTGAAAGCGCTGGTGCTTGCCGGCAATAAAAAAATCGGCTGTTCCGATCCTGAAAAAATGCACGAACTTTCTTCGCGCTTTTCAGAGCGGGTCAAAAAATCCAATGTGCCGAAATTTGTCAGCTATCGGCAGTTGGATCTTCTCGGCAAAATGCTCGGTCTGCCCATTGTGTTCAGACTGAATGGAATTCTGAGCACCGCATTTTTTAAAAAGTGGGGAACCATCTACAACAATACCGGCGGTATAGTCAACGGCGATACACCGATAAAAAACTGGGCCGGCAGCGTCAGGGATTATCCGAAAGAAAAATATGAAAAAATCAACGCTCACTGGGTGACCGATCGCGAGACAAAAAAATACTTCTGCTATTCCTGCGTTATCGGCTGCGGCGGCATCTGCGATGTCAGCGGAATCGTGGAAAATCAAGGAACAGCAGATTCAAGCGCTTCACATGCGCACAAGCCTGAATATGAAACACATGCTGCCTTCGGCCCGATGTGCCTGAATGATGATGAAAATTCGATTTTTATCTGCAACGATATCTGCAATCGAAGCGGGCTCGACACTATTTCGGCAGGTTCCACAATCGCATTCGCCATCGAGTGCTGCGAACGGGGCATTCTTACGGAACAACAGCTGGAAGGGCTGGATCTGCGATGGGGCAACAGCGAAGCAATCGTTCAGCTTCTGAAAAAAATGGCGAATCGGGAAGGGGTCGGCGCGATTTTTGCCGATGGAACCAGAAAAGCTGCGGAGCGCCTGTCTGAACTTACCGGCGGCGATGTCAGCGCATTCGCGATCCATGCAGGCGGCCAGGAACCGGGCATGCATGATTCGCGCATGGATCCGTTGATGGGTGTCGCGTTTTCCGCTGATCCGACGCCAGGCCGCCACACGGTAGCAGCGGATGTCTACTATAACGTTATGCGACTTTGGAAGAAGGTTTCCTGGGCGCCGGCGGTTCCGCACATTTATTTGAAAAAGCGAGAGTACGAGGCAACGACGGAAGAAGCCAGGAAGGCTGTCGCTTCGACGTTATACAAACAGATTGCCGACATGGCTGGCGGTTGTCTTTTTGCGATGATTGCCGGCGTGCAGAATTGGGATCTTTTCGACATGCTCAACGCCGCGACCGGTTTGAAATGCAGTCCTGATGAATATATGGAAATTGGCAGACGGGCACAGACGCTGCGTCAGCTGTTCAATCTGAAACATGGTGTGGATCCAACCGCGAATTTTATTCCGCTCCGGCTGCAAGGCAAGCCGCCGCT
>CAZZJJ010000253.1:0-2401 GCA_964654405.1 uncultured Treponemataceae bacterium | reverse complement strand
CTTGACAAAAATCATAAAAGCATTAAAATAGGATATGGATATCCGATTTAGAGAAGCCATGAATTGGAGTCCGGAGGGAGAATTTTGGACAGAATCCTTGGCATATCGGACAGAACCAACGCGGCTTTGCACGCCTTGGCTCTGGCGGAAAAGAACGGCGGCTCGATTCCGGCGGCGGTCGCAGCGGAACAGCTTGGCGTTTCGCCCACCTATCTCGCAAAAATTCTTCAAACGCTGGCGAGAAAGAACCTGATTACGTCATCCCGCGGCATCGGCGGCGGGTTTTCATTAAAAAAGCCGGCCGCTGAAACCACCTGTCTGGAAGTCCTCGAAACGCTTGACGGCCCCCTGCCGCGGAGGGCCTGCCTTTTTAAAACCCCAGTCTGCGCTGCAAAGAAGTGTTCATTCAGCCTGCTGTGCGCTGAGATTGAAGAGCGAGTCACTGCCGAGCTTGCAAGAATCACCGTTGGAGAACTGGCGCGCAGTTTTACAGAATAAGCTGCAAAGCCATTCAATATATCAATTCAGGAGGGAACTATGTTCTGCCATCAGTGTCAGGAAACTATGAAAAACACCACTTGCGCGCTTGCGAAAGGGGTTTGCGGGAAAACTGCCGAAGTATCGGATTTACAGGATCTGGTGCTCCATGTCTGCAAAGGCATTGGATTTTGGGCGACAAAAGCGCTTGAAAAAGGCATTTATCGCGAAGATATCGCCTTTTATGTGGACAGAATGCTGTTCGCCACCATCACGAACGCCAACTTTTCGGCTTCCGACTTTGAAAGCTGGATTCTTGAAGGCTTGCGCTATCGTGACGAATTGCGAATGGCATTTGTTAAGGCAGGCGGTCAGGTGACTGGCGCTCTGCCCGATGCCGCAACCTGGGCAGCTTTTGATGCCGAAGCCGTGCGTGCTGCGGCAGCCCAGGGGAAAGGCGGATGGAAGGAAATAGCTGATGAAAATGTCCGGGCGCTCCAGTCCCTTGTGCTGTACGGACTCAAAGGAATGGCAGCCTATGTCGAACATGCGTATGCCATCGGGAAGAAATCAAAAGACGTTTTTATATTCATGCTTAAAGCGCTGGCAGACCTAACCGATTTGAGCCTTTCCCTCGATCAGCTGACCGCTCTCGTGCTAGAAACCGGCAAATTCGGCGTGGATGCCATGGCCCTGCTTGATTCAGCCAATACCGGTACCTACGGCGCACCGCGGATTACCAAGGTCCGGACGGGAGTCAGAAACCGGCCTGGCATCCTGATTTCGGGGCATGACCTGGTCGATATGCATGACCTGCTTGAGCAGACAAAGGGCACTGGCATTGATGTGTACACCCATGGTGAAATGCTTCCGGCCCACTATTATCCATTCTTTGAGAAATACGACAATCTCTACGGAAATTACGGCGGTTCATGGTGGAGCCAGAATGCCGATATCGAAATGTTCGGCGGGCCTGTGCTCTTTACCTCCAACTGCCTCGTTCCGCCAAAGGAAAGCTACAAGCATCGAGTCTTTACAACCGGCGTGGTCGGCTTTGACGGCTGTGTCCACATCCCGGATCGCGAACCCGGAAAGATGAAGGATTTTTCATCGATCATCATGCTCGCGAAAACCTGCCCGCCCCCGCAGGAACTTGAAAACGGAGAGATTATCGGCGGTTTTGCACATGATCAGGTCTTTGCCCTCGCCGACACCGTTGTCAACGCAGTGAAAACCGGAGCCATCAAACGTTTTGTTGTCATGGCAGGATGCGACGGCCGCCAGCCCGGACGATCCTACTATACGGAAGTTGCCGAGAAGCTTCCTGAAGATACGGTCATCCTCACCGCAGGATGTGCGAAGTTCCGCTATAACAAACTGAATCTGGGTGACATCGGAGGCATTCCCCGCGTGCTCGATGCAGGACAGTGCAATGACTCCTATTCGCTCGCGCTGGTGGCCCTTAAGCTGAAGGAAATTTTCGGCCTTGAAGATGTCAATCAGCTGCCGCTCAGCTTCGACATCGCCTGGTATGAGCAGAAAGCAGTTCTTGTCCTGCTGGCGCTCCTCTATCTGGGATTCAAGAACATTCGCCTCGGCCCGACGCTTCCGGGATTCCTTTCCCCCGCGGTGGCTGCCGTGCTGGTGGAAAAATTCGGAATCAAAGGCATTGCCGATGCTGAATCGGATGTGGCGGCCATGATGGCTGGAGCCTGATTTTCTCATAGAAACGGCCTTCGGAGCGCTCGCGGGGTGTCTCAGAAGGCCGTTTTTTATAAAATTCAGCAATTTCCCGCTTTACTTGCCATTTCTACTATGCTAGAGTACAGCACAATGAATTCCGTTACCGCTTTCAGAACATCCCTTCTCCCCATTCTCACGCTGAAACTATACCTCTTACTCCTGTAATACCCCGCGTGGTGCA
>CAZZJJ010000252.1:2193-2406 GCA_964654405.1 uncultured Treponemataceae bacterium | reverse complement strand
ATTGATTCTTTTTTTAAACCGAATGCTATCGACTACAGCCATTTTGAAAAACAGGTTGATCTATTTTATAATTCGATTAAAACCGACTCTATAATCGAAAATAAAGATTCTACTAATATTAACTTTACGAATAAAGACAGTTGCATCGTTGACATAAATGCACCAACGTTGAATTTTCTGCTTTGTATTGGACTGAATGAACATTTATCAAAA
>CAZZJJ010000252.1:0-2160 GCA_964654405.1 uncultured Treponemataceae bacterium | reverse complement strand
GGCTCGTTTCATAAAATTGAAGATGTAAAAAAACTTTGGGGTATGAACGACAGCATCTTCAATAGCATTTTGCCATATTTAACAATTACAGTGCACGAAAATAAATTTGAGTACAACACATATCCTAAAGAAACAAAAAGAAATTATACTAAACCCGAAAAAAAGATTGAAATGGTAGAATTAAACACAGCCGATACCGCTCAATTAGACGCTTTACCGGGAATTGGGAGTTCGTTTGCTTCGCGGATAGTAAAATACAGAAACCGTTTGGGCGGCTTTTACGACAAAGAGCAACTCAAAGAAATTTATGGTTTAAATCAAGAATTGTACGAAAAAATAAGTCCATACATTTATGTTGATGTTTTTGAAGTGAAAAAAGTAAACATCAATACAAGCGATTATTCAACGCTTATACAAAACCCCTATTTTACGAAAGAAGCAGTAAAAGCAATACTGCAATACAGAAAGAAATCCGGAAAATTTAATAATGCCAATGACCTCATGATTCATCAAATCATATCCCAAGAAGAATGGGCAAAATTAAAATGGTACGTGGAATTTTAATC
This sequence comes from uncultured Treponemataceae bacterium, assembly GCA_964654405.1. Classification (GTDB taxonomy): domain Bacteria; phylum Spirochaetota; class Spirochaetia; order Treponematales; family Rectinemataceae; genus JAJTBL01. The sequence goes on along the minus strand of CAZZJJ010000252.1, from coordinate 1,594 downwards.
TAATACATCATAGTATATTAATCGCTTTAAACATATGTGCTGATTTTACTACTATCCGATTAAATTTAAACGTCCTTTGTCTTTTTTAATTTTTTTTACCAAAGAGAAATAAAATACTCTGTGGTTTATCGTTTTTTCTTCAATGTATATTGCAAATTATACAATGTATTCATAATCAGCAATGTATGTTTTTATTAACATACTTTTTTATTTTTTTTCGGACATAAATGTATTTTTTATTAAAAAAAAACATTTATCTCTTGATTATTGTTAAAATTTGTTTTATTTTTGGTTGATTGATTTCCTGAACGTCTTTTCAAGCAATCAATACAACATGATTTTAGCTTACAAAAATTGTAAGTGAAAGGGCGGAGCTATAAAAAAAAGGTTAAAGTGAAAAGGTAAAAATTTAGAAGGTTGAAGTCAGAATACAGTAGCCTGTAGTAAATTTTAAAATTTTAAATTATAATTTTAATAGTTGAACTTTTAATTAACCTCCCCATCTTCATCCATGAAAACCATTACGCTCCATATCGAACAACATCGTAACGAGAAAGTTGTCTGCTTTGTTTTTGAAATAGATTTTCAACTTATCGATATACTTAAAACCAAGTTAAATGCACGATGGAGCGCTACAAAAAAAATGTGGTATATATCATATTCCAAATTTAATTTGAATCAAACACTTGAAATGTTTAAAAATATTGCTGAGATTGATATTAAAAGTATTTCTAACACGGCATCAGAAAATGCAGCACAAATAGAAACACATCTGACAGATGATACTCAACAAGAAATTGAAGCATTTCAAAAGTGGCTAAAATTTAAACGATACAGCCCAAACACCATCAAAACATATAGCGATTCCTTATTTATTTTTCTTAATTTTTTTAAACAAAAGAACATTTCGAGTTTAAACAATTACGATGTCGTACTTTTTGTAAACGAACACATTCTTAAACAAAAGCTCAGTTTTTCGTATCAAAATCAAATAATCAACGCCATTAAATTATACTTCAGAGAAATACGCAATAGCAAAATAGAAGTCGATACGTTGCAGCGACCCCGTCGCGAACACAAGCTGCCCAATGTGTTGAGCAAAGAAGAAGTAAAAGCCATACTCGAAGCTCCAACAAACATAAAACATCGCACCATGCTAAGCCTGATATATGCCTGCGGGCTTCGTCGCAGCGAACTTTTGAATTTGAAAATTGGTGATGTGGACTCTAAACGCCACATGTTGATAATACGCAATTCAAAAGGCTACAAAGACAGGCACGTACCTATTTCTGATAAAACCATCGAAATGCTTCGCGAATACTACAAAACGTACAGACCCAAAATATGGTTGTTTGAAGGTCAGTATAAAGGGGAACCATATTCTGAAAGAAGTTTAGAACAAGTATTAAAATCTGCCTTAAAGAAATCAAATATTCATAAACCCGTCACTTTGCATTGGTTACGCCATTCTTATGCGACTCATTTATTAGAGGCCGGAACAGACTTAAGGTATATACAAGAACTACTTGGACATAAAAGCAGCAAAACAACAGAAATTTATACGCATGTTTCGCAAAATAGTTTACAAAAAATT